>JBEAMP010000135.1:0-6090 GCA_041165905.1 Actinomycetota bacterium | reverse complement strand
ACTTTATTTCGCCGCGACGCCGAAGGATTTGCGGCCTACCTAGTTGATGCTGAAACTGGTGAATTCCAAACCAAATTATCTGATGGCCAAAGAGAACATGATTTAGAAATTGCATTCTTTAATGTTGCTGCCGAGTTAGAAGATTTACAGCTTTCTGGAGTTTTATACGAAGGTATGGATCCGATTAGAGCATCTGAAGCGGTGCAAAGAAGATATAGAAGATTATGGTCAGCGCTTAAAGATCCCCAGAAATTAGATCCTAATGATCGCCATGCTGTAGAACGGGCTATGCGCCAATTACATGATTTGGGTTTCGCAGTAGAAGAGGTACAAGTAGCACTTGATAATGAAACGCATATGCTCTCATTCCAACCACGTTTGGTTGCAGCTGGTTATCACATGGCTAAATTAAAAAGCCGTTTTAGTTTGGATGCTCAAGAATTACAAGCAAAACGAATCCTTGCTTCATTCGATCGATGGTATGCACGTCAGACAAACAAGAGCAGTAAAGATGAAATGGCCAAAGAATGGTTAGATAGCGTCTTCTTTCCAATCCTTGATATGGTCCCAGCAGAATTAAGCGGTCGAGTAGAAAAGGCTCAGATGTTCCACGAAATCCTCGAAAATCGCTGGTACATGACTGAAAAAGCTGGATATGACGTAGGTTTAGAAGTTGCAGCGAAAGCATATTTTGAAGATATTTTGCCATTCCGAATGGATTCAGGAGTTGAGACCGAGTGAAACAACCGAACTTTGGTAGCGCTTTTGATTTAAGCACTTTAAAGAAACCGGCAGCGGCAAATACAGATTCGCAGCCAACCCCAGGTATTGAGGCAACAGTAGAGACTCTGCCTAATGAATTAATGCCTCTTTCAAATACCAAACCAGTAGTGATTTTGTGCTGGTCAGAACGTTTTCCTGAGTCGCGCGAAACTCTGGCCTTATTAGCTAAGTTGAACAACGACGATAATCAAAGTTGGCAGCTAGCGACAGTCGAAATTGAAAAACAGCCACAAGTTGCTCAAGCGTTGCAAACCAGAGTGGTGCCATATGCGATTGCAATTGTAAAAGAACAGGTAATGCCTTTATTTGAAAACCCGTATCCTGAATCTCAGCTTCGCTTGGTCATAGATAAAGTTCTGTCAATTGCAGCCGAGCAAGGTATTGGTAATGCACCTATTGAAAGAACTGAACCTGAAGAAGATGAGGCGATGGAGGCACTTCAAGCAGGTAATTTAGATGGGGCAATCGCCGCTTATGAAAAATTAGTGAACCGCAAACCGAATGAGGCTATGGCTAAGAGCGCTTTAGCTCAGATGCAACTCCTAAAACGCACTCATGGAGTTGATGCTAAATCTGTAATTGAAAATGCAAATCAGCATCCTATGGATGTTAATGCACAAATAAAATGTGCTGATTTAGAAATTTCTAACGGTCAACTTGAGCAAGCATTTGAGAGATTACTCAATTGTGTTCGAAATCTAAACGATGATGAAAGAAAAGCGGCAAAAGAGCACTTGATTAATTTATTCAAATTGGTAGATCCAGCTGATCCTAGATTGATTCAAGCACGTAAAGATTTAGCGAGTGCCCTATTTTGATCAAACGCGATGTGGCTTTAACTAAAGCGCTCTTCTTTCTTTTCGGTATCGGCATCATGGGTTGGGTACCAAGATTCCCTGAATTAAAGGCAAATTTAGGGGTAAATAATGGCCTTTTTGGTTCGATGTTAAGTATAGGAGCGCTTGGTTCTTTAGTTGCGTTATTAACAGTCGGCCACTTAGTAGATCATTTTGGCGCAAAAAGAATCCTTTTAGTCGGATCTACAGTGCTCTGTTTTGCTTTTGTGGGCATAGTAAATGTCCGAAATCACGAAGCTTTTGTAATTTTGAATATTTTAGTTGGCTTTTCAATCTCAACTTTGCATATAGCCAATAATGCATTGGCATTTCATGATCAAGATAGAGGCGGAAAGAATCTCGTTATCTCTGCAGCAGGTTACTGGAGTGCCGGTTCGCTTTTCACAACTTTACTTTCGATGTTTTTAATTGGAAAAGTTTCTTTAAATATTCATATAGCAATACTAAATATTGTGGTCTGGATACTCACAGTTATTGTCATACTTTCCAGAGCCAATACTTTGATACCGCCAAATCGACATGAAAGCGTCCGTCTTTCAATATTTTCAGATTTAAAGAAATTCAATTTTGATTGGATTATCAATTTTGGTCTCATTTTTGGCATTATGTTGGAATTTGCAATTGGCGACTGGTCGACTATTTTTGCAAAGGAGAATGGAGGAATATCTGCTTCACTTGCACCTCTTCCGTTCATGTTTTTTACAATTTTTATGATTATTGGCAGAGTTTCGATAAATAGATTACGCAAGAGATTTAGAACTGCTTCACTTGTTCGCTTTGGTGGCGTGCTAGCAGGTACTTCATTTATCTTCGGAATTTGGTTTGTTGATAAAATTGGGTTAATTGGATTAATGATCACATTCTCATTGGCAGGACTCGGATCTTCCTATATAGGACCATCATTTTTAAATGTAGCTAATTCAAGAATTAACTTGCCTGCAAGTATTGTGATTGGACAAATAAGCGCAGTTAATGCAGCTCTCTCTTGGGTTTTAAAGCAATTAATTGCTTTCCTTGCTCAAGTTTTCTCTTTGCAAGTTGCACTCACTCTTCCAGCAATAATGATTATCGCAGTGGGGTTATTTACTAAGGCTTTTAAGCCAATTCCAGCCAAATAGTCGCCATTGGTGGAATTCGTAAAGTCGTATGACAATCTTCTCCGACTGTAATTTCAGAGTTTGTCCTTCCGGAGCCACCAAATTTAAGATCATCGGTATTTAACACTTCACGATATTTACCAGGCTTTGGAATATAAATTCTGTAATGTTCATGCGGAACTGGCGACCAATTGGTAATTGAAATTAATGGTGTTCCATCATCAGACCAACGAGCATAAGCAATTACATTTGCTGCTCCATCGTCACCTACTAACCATTGGAAACCCTCTGCAAAATTATCCCGTTGCCAAAGTGCAGCCGTCTCTTTATATTTTTTATTAATTGCAGAAACAACTTTTTGAACGCCCTTATGTTCGTCAAACTCTGTTAGATACCACTGCAATCCATCTGATGCGCTCCACTCATCATTCTGTGCAAACTCAGATCCCATAAATAGTAATTTCTTTCCTGGATGAGACCACATGTATCCATAAAGTGCTCTAAGTTGCGCAAGTTTCTGCCAGCGATCACCGGGGAATTTATTTACTAAGGAACCTTTGCCGTGGACAACTTCGTCATGTGAAAGCGGCAACATAAAGTTTTCGCTCCATGCATAAAGAATTGAGAATGTGATTTCATTATGGTGATACATGCGATGAATTGGCTCGTGTGAAAGATATTGCAATGTGTCATGCATCCAACCCATATTCCACTTATAACCAAAACCCAATCCACCAAAGCCAGTATCTTTTGTTACACCGGGCCAAGCTGTTGATTCTTCTGCAATCATCATTATGCCAGGATGTGATTTATAAGCAGTTGAAGTCGCTTCCTTTAAAAATTCGACTGCCTCTAAATTCTCGCGACCACCAAATTGATTTGGAATCCATTCGCCATCTTTGCGTGAGTAATCCAAATAAAGCATTGAAGCAACAGCATCAACACGAAGCCCATCAATATGGAACTCTTCAAGCCAGTAAAGTGCGCTTGCAACCAGGAAATTCCGTACCTCATTACGCCCGAAATTAAAGACTAAGGTTCCCCAATCAGGATGCTCACCCTGACGTGGATCTGCATGTTCGTACAAAGCGGTGCCATCAAATTTAGCTAAGGCCCATTCATCTTTTGGAAAATGTGCAGGAACCCAATCAAGAATTACACCAATTCCAGCTTCATGTAATTTATCAACTAGAAAACGAAATTCGTCAGGAGAACCAAATCTTGAAGTTGGCGCAAAGAACCCAGTTACTTGATATCCCCAAGATGGAGCATATGGATGCTCAGTGACTGGGAGGAATTCAATATGAGTGAAACCTTGATCTTTTACATATGAGATTAATTCGGTTGCCAGTTCTTTATAAGAAAGTCCAACTTTCCAAGAACCAAGATGAACTTCATAAACTGAAACGGGGGAGCGCCAAGATTCAAATGATTTGCGAGCTTGCATCCATTTAGAATCATTCCAAGAGTAACTAGATTCATTGACAATAGATGCAGTACTTGGCGGCAACTCACATTGCCGAGCCATTGGATCTGCATGATCTACCCATTGACCCCATGAAGAGCAGATTGCAAATTTATATTTAAGCCCTGGGCCAACATCAGGAAGGAAAGTTTCCCAAATTCCAGAATTGCCAATCTTCACCATTGGATTGGTTGATTTATCCCAGAAATTATTGTCGTGAATAAGTGAGACTGCAGAGGCATTTGGCGCCCAAACGCTAAATGCAGTTCCGATTAAATTACCTTTTTCATCTCTTTTAACTTGTGCCCCAAGAGCGCCCCATAATTTTTCATGACGACCCTCATTGAAAAGGTGCAGATCTAATTCACCAATTGATGAATGTGGATTTAGAAAGGTAGCCATCAGAGAGAAACCTTAACTATATGAGCAACTTTTCCAACTGGACGACTTGGCTGCAGACGCATAAAAGTATGTGCCGACCACTGATGGACGCTTCCATCAAGTAAATCAGTTACTTTGAAGCTTTCCGAATTGAGCCCTAAAGCGTTCATGTTCCAATGAATTGTGGTTTCTTGAGCATATGTTGGATCAAGATTGACCACTACCAAAATTAAATTATCACCTTCGCGCTTTGAATAGGCAATGATGGCGCCACTTTCGGTATGGTGGAAATTTAAATTACGCAATCTCTGTAGAGCAATATTTTCGTTTCTGATTTTATTTAATTGAGCGATAAAAGGCGCAAGCGATAAACCTTTCTTAGCAGCGCCTTCCCAATCACGATTTCGGATTTGATACTTTTCGGATTCCCAATATTCTTCTTTGCCTTCAGCAAGTGGTTTTGATTCGTACAATTCATATCCGGCGTACATTCCCCAAGATGGTGTAAGTGTTGCGGCAAGAACGGCACGAAGTGCAAACATTGCAGGGTTACCGCTTTGTAAGTGGTACGGCAAAATGTCAGGAGTATTTACCCAGAAGTTTGGTCTGAAGAATGCGCTAGTCCAATGTGCAACTTCATTGCCGTAATCCATTAACTCTTGCTTGCTGGTTCGCCACGTGAAGTAGGTATATGACTGTTGGAAACCCGCTTTGCCAAGCGCATGCATCATTGCAGGTTTAGTAAAAGCTTCAGCTAAGAAAATTACTTCAGGTGATTCTTTATAAATTGTCGCCATAACCTCTTGCCAGAAATGAACTGGTTTTGTGTGTGGATTATCGACGCGGAATATTTTCACTCCTTTAGAAATCCAAAGACGCAAAATTCGAAGCGATTCATTGAGAATACCTTGATAATCCTGATCAAAATTAATTGGATAAATATCTTGATATTTCTTCGGTGGATTTTCAGCGTAAGTAATTGAGCCATCTGGACGGTGGCTAAACCATTGTGGATTGCTCTTTACCCAAGGGTGATCTGGGCTGGCTTGCAGCGCGAAATCCATAGCAATTTCAATATCGAGTTTCTTTGCAGCTTTAACAAATTCTTCAAAATCTGACATCGTGCCAAGTTCAGGATTTATTGCATCATGGCCGCCATCTTTTCCACCGATTGCCCATGGCACACCAGGATCATTTGGGCCAGGAGTTAAAGTGTTATTAGGTCCCTTTCGAAACTGCACCCCAATTGGATGCACTGGCGGAAGGTAGAGCACATCAAAACCCATCTCTTTCACGCCCAGAAGACGTTTCTGGGCGTTCTTAAAGTTGCCACCTTCAGAGCGTGGAAAGAATTCATACCAAGCGCCAACTAGCGCTCTCTCGCGATCTGAACGCACTGGGAAAGAATCTGATTTAGACACTAATCGCTTAAGTGGATTTTTGTGGAAGTAATTGCGTACTTCGTGAGATGTGGCGGCAGAGAAACGAACCGCTGGATCTATTTTTG
>JBEAMP010000134.1:0-4727 GCA_041165905.1 Actinomycetota bacterium | reverse complement strand
GGTTGATTGGATTTCTGTACGTGTGCTGACAATTAACGCTCCTCTAGTCTCTTGAAAACTAAATCTTCTGGGCCGATGTAATTTGCTGATGGTCGAATTATTTTTCCATCTGCACGTTGCTCAATTACATGAGCAGACCAGCCTGTAATTCTGGAAATTACAAATAAAGGGGTAAAAAACGAGGTAGGAATTTTCATTGCATTGTAAGCAACTGCGCTAAACCAATCTAAATTTGGGAACATTTTCTTTAAATCCCACATTACCGTTTCGATTCTTTCTGCAATTTCAAAGAGAGTGCGGTTATCTGTAGTCAGATCTTTAGCAATTGATTTAATTATCGGGTTTCGGGGATCTCCGATTGTGTACACCGGATGGCCAAATCCAATCACTACCTCCTTTGCCTCTACTCGCTTTCGAATATCAGCTTCCGCTTCATCGGGGTTGGCGTAACGCTCTTGAATTTCAAGGGCCACTTCATTGGCTCCACCATGCTTTGGTCCGCGTAGCGCACCGATTGCTCCTGTTATTGCTGAATAAATATCACTGCCAGTGCCTGCAATTACGCGAGCAGTAAAAGTTGAAGCATTAAATTCATGTTCGGCATAAAGAATCAATGAAGCATGCATTGCGCTTTCCCATTGTTGAGTTGACGCCTTTCCATGCAACATCTCTAAAAAGTGGCCGCCAATTGAATCTGATTGGGTGCTGCATTCAATACGTTTACCGCTATTTGCAAAGTGATACCAATAGCAAAGCATTGAAGGTGTAGCTGCAATCAATCGATCGGCAATAGCTTTAGCGCCATTTTCCAAATGACCATCATGCTCGGGCTCTATGGTTCCTAATGTTGATACACCTGTGCGCAGCACATCCATTGGATGGGTAGTTTTAGGTAATTTTTCTAGCACTTCTCTAACTTGCGGTGGTAAATCTCTTAAATTTTTTAGCTTGGATTTGTAGTTAGATAGTTCTGCTTTATTGGGAAGATGGCCATGTATTAAAAGATGTGCGACCTCTTCAAATTGGCAGTTGTCTGCTAAATCAGCAATATCAAAACCACGATAATGTAAATCATTGCCACTTCGACCTACGGTGCAGATTGCAGTATTACCTGCCGCAACCCCCGATAAGGCAACGGATTTCTTAGGCTTAAATTCGCTCATTTACTTCCCTTGATATTTATCTAGGGCCTCTTCATATTTGTAATAATCAATTGCTTCATATAACTCTTCGCGAGTTTGCATATGATTAATCGCGCTCTTCTGTGTTCCCTCGGAGCGAATAGTTTTATATACAAGCTCGGCAGCTTTGTTCATCGCTCTAAAAGCCGACAATGGATAAAGCACCATGTCTACATTCGCACTTCGTAGTTCCGCAACGGTAAATAATGGCGTCTTTCCAAATTCCGTAATGTTGGCAAGAATCGGCACTCCTGCTGCTTCTCTAAACTTTTTATAAGTTTCTAAATCACCCACTGCTTCCGGGAAAATCATGTCAGCGCCAGCTGCGACATATTGGCGTACTCGATCTAATGCAGCATCCAAACCTTCATTGGCCAAGGCATCGGTGCGGGCCATGATCGTGAATTCCTTTGAATTTCGCCCATCTACCGCTGCTTTAATGCGATCAACCATCTCATTGACGCCAACAATCTCTTTATTAGGTCGATGTCCGCATCTTTTAGCAGCTACTTGATCTTCCATATGCACAGCTGATGCGCCTGCTTTTTCTACATCTTTTACAGTTCGAGAAATGTTAAAAGCAGAAGTACCAAAACCAGTGTCTATATCCACAAGTAATGGCAAATCGCAAACATTGGTAATTCTTCTTACATCAGTCAAAACATCATCTAATGTAGAAATCCCAAGATCTGGAAGACCTAACGAACCAGCCGCCACACCTCCGCCACTTAAATAGATAGCTTTATAACCTGCGCGTTTTGCCAGCAGCGCATGGTTTGCATTGATTGCACCTACGACTTGCAGCGGGTGTTCTTCCTTTACCGCTTCCTTAAAAGATTTGGCATTACTAATTGCAAAACTCATTGTGAAGTCCATCCTCCATCAACAGGAATTGCTGCACCAGTGATGTTGTGTGCTGCTTTTGAACATAGAAAAACTGCAACTGCGCCAATATCGGATGCTGTAGCTAAACGTTTTGAAGGTTGTTTTTCAGATAATAAATCTGCAATTCCCTTAACTCGATCTCCGCCAAATTTATCTGCTCGTGCTTGAATTTGCGGTTCGATTAAAGCAGTTTCAACCCAACCAGGACAAATTGCATTTACAGTAACTCCACCTGATTCACGAGTTCCGGCATCTGCATATTCCAAAGCTGCAACTCTGGTCAAACCAATTACGCCATGTTTTGCAGATACATAAGGTGCTTTTGCAACTGATGCCACAAGCCCATGAACGGATGCGGTATTAATTACTCGCCCATACCCACGTTCTTTCATCTGTGGAAGTAACAATCTCATGGTGTCGAAGAATGATTCCAAATTTATAGCGATTATGTCGTTCCACTTTTCTCTTGGCATCTCTGCTGTTGGTGCAGTGTGCTGAATTCCCGCGTTATTGCAAAGAATGTCTACTGGTCCACCAGCAAGTATTTTTGCAATCAAATCTTCTGTTGCAGAAGAATCACGTAAATCAGATACAAAAGATTCTACTTTTCCAGCACCCGCCGCTTTAACTTCCGCCTCTGCTTTTGCAATCACTTCGGCGCTACCGAGACCATGAAGCACGATATCTGCGCCTTCTTTAGCAAGCTCGGTCGCAATTCCCAATCCGATACCTTGAAAAGATCCAGTAATAAAGGCGCGACGTCCTTTAAGTGTCATTTTGCCTCCCCGTAGATAGCTTCAGCAATTTGTTTGCAGCCTATTGGATGCAAAAACATGTCGTAATGGTTTACATCATCAAGATTAATTAGTTTCAATTTTGGATATTGCGCAAGCGCCACTTCTAAAATTGGCAATGGATACAGGCCGCCTTCCTCGTTTTGTAAGCCACGCGGTGCCCGAATAAATAGCGTCTCTACCCTTAAACTCTTGAGAGCTTTAACGATGATCTCATCACCAAATAAATCTCTTGAATCATCTTCAACGGCTTGCGGGTTAGTTGATGGTTTCCCATTTCTAAGATCATAATCAACGTATTCACTTAACTCATTTGACCAGCCGCGATTAAAGGCAGGATGTGGTCTCCAGTAATCGCGATATGCTTCTTTAGATTCAAAAGTCATGGATAATCTTGCGAGCGCTGGTCCTAATATCAACGGCATAATTTGTTCGATACTCATGCCAGGCGGCATTGGAAGTGGAATTCCACCATCTGCGAAAATTACTTTCCCAACTTGATCAGGGTAAAGTCCAACCAAAGCTGCGGTCACAAACCCACCCATTGAGTGTCCAATTACATCTGGCTTATTCCATTTAAAGTGGTTAATTACTTCAACCATATCTTTTGCATGTTGCGCCATGCCAAAGGGTCCTGGCAAATTATTTGAGTCTCCGCGGCCACGAAGATCTACTGCAAATGGTGTTTTGCCTCGTTTTATTAACTCGTCAGCAAATATCTGAAAAGCTCTATTTGATGATGTTACTCCGTGGATTAACAAAACTGGCTCGCCGCCAATTGAAAGATCTTCGCCATATCTAAATACAGCTAATTGGCCACCCGCTACGTTGACTAAGAACTTCTCTGTCGGCATTGACATGGCTTTAGTCTGCCTTTCCTGCACCGATAGAGCCACCCGTGTTGCAGTTGCCTACCTCTCAAAAGCTTCTAAATATGCATAAATTTGCTCGAAAAGTTATAAAACG
Source organism: Actinomycetota bacterium (assembly GCA_041165905.1). Taxonomy (GTDB): domain Bacteria; phylum Actinomycetota; class Actinomycetes; order Nanopelagicales; family Nanopelagicaceae; genus ZLKRG08. The sequence continues at coordinate 901 of JBEAMP010000134.1, read as the reverse complement.
GATATCAAATAAGCGTGGTTATGCTCGAATAGCCCAGATAGCCTTGCCAGCAAGCGGACCGGGCCCGGCTCGCAAGAAACGACTCAATGAGGAGAATAAATGAGCAAGCGCTCACTACTCGCACGCATTAGCGTTGCAACACTCGCATCTGCAATGGTGGCATCTTCAATGGCGCCAGCACAAGCAGAAAGCGAAATTAAAATCGGCGTAATCACATCTACATCTGGCGCATTAAAGTCATATGGCGATGCATATGTTGATGGACTTAACTGGGGTCTTAAGTATTACACCGGTGGCAAGATGACAATTAATGGTCAAAAACTTGTCGTTACCGTTAAAGATGATGCAGCAGATCCAGCATCAGCAACTGCAACATTCAAAGACATGGTCGGAAATGGCACCAAGGTTATTGTTGGTACAGCATCTTCAGGTGTTGCGCTAACACTTGCGCCACTTGCTCAACAGAACAAAGTTCTTTATATCTCTGGACCTGCAAAGAATGATGGTGTCACCTCTGCAGCAAATAAGTATGTATTCCGCTCAGGCAATACCTCTACTCAGGATTTAGTTCCACTTGCAGGAATTAAGCCAATTTCAGGTCGTAAGGTTGTTCTATTCGTGGAAGATAACGCATTTGGTGCAGGTAACATCGCTGCAGCAAAGGCATTGATGGGCCCTAAGGGCGCAACTTTCCAAGAAATTAAGGTTCCAACTTCAACATCTGACTTCACACCATTTGCAAAGCAAGCAGCTGATGCAAAGGGAACATACATCTTCATTGCATGGTCAAATGCTCTTACAGCTGGTGCGATGCTTACATCTCTAAAGCAGCAGGGTGCTTTCCTTAAGCAGCGTCCAATTACAGGACTTGCTGGCGCAGCAACTTACAATATCTACGGAA
>JBEAMP010000133.1:0-3990 GCA_041165905.1 Actinomycetota bacterium | reverse complement strand
TATTTAGCTCCACCTTTTACAGTTGTCGGAACTTCAATCTCTTTGGTTCTGGGATTTCTTAATCCAATTCTCTTCATTCCGGCAGGTGTTTATGCAACTTTCTTAGTTTTTGCCTCAGCCACCATCGGCAAGACTTTTAAAGAAAGGTTTTACCTTCCGGCAATCTTGCTTGTTATGCATATGAGTTGGGGAGTTGGTTTTCTTACATCTACCCGCCGTTTTCTCAGGTAACCTTGCCCATATGAGCAAGCCAGTTGAAGTTTACGAACCATTTCGTGCTGGCCTGCCTCCGCTAGGAAGATATTGGCGTTCATTATGGGCTCGAAGATCCTTCATGAATGAATATGCTAAATCAGAACTGCATGCCAGCCACTTTGATTCATTTTTTGGCCAACTCTGGCTGATCTTAAATCCCTTAATGCTCTCAGCAATTTACTTTGTTTTGATCAAAATCATCGCAGGTAGCGCCGATAGCACTAGATATGCACATTTAACTGCATGCTTATTTCTTTTTTATCTTGTAAGTAATGCAATGAACAGCGGCACCAAATCCGTAACTTCTAGCGAAAGTTTGATTTTAAACACCGCTTTCCCAAGAATCGCATTACCGCTTTCTACAACAATTGTGGCTCTTTTCAAATTTCTACCAACCATTCCAGTATTTTTAATTATTAAATTCTCAGTAGGACTACCTTTTGACTGGAATATGCTCTGGGGCTTCTTGGTAATTTTTATAGCATTAATTTTTGGTCTAGGTGTTGCAATTCTTATATCTGCGGCAAATGTGTATGTCCGTGATATTTCAAATTTTCTACCTTATTTAAATCGCACTTTGCTCTATGTCTCACCAGTTCTATTTGAAGCATCAAGCGTGAGTGATCAATTGGCATTTTTCAAGAATATTAATCCTTTTTTCCCAATTCTAGATTCATGGTCACGAGTAATGGTTCACAATGAAAGCTTGATTTGGGGAGATGTTGCGAAGGCAGCTATATGGGCCTTTGGCACTTTCTTAATTGGAACATACCTGTTTTTATCTCGCGAACGAGAGTTTGCTGTCCGTGTTTGATCCACATAAAGCTGGCGAAATCGCCGTCTCAGTACAAAATCTGGGATTAATTTACAAAACAACTATTGATAAGAAATTGTCATTATCTAACCGCGTAAAACACCTTGGGCGTGGTACCAAACAAACCAGAATAGTTAACGCACTAGATGGTGTTAATTTAGATATTGACTATGGCAATGTACTTGGCGTAGTTGGTGCAAACGGTGCGGGTAAATCGACCATGATGAGAGTCATCAGTGGAATTCTTCCGCCGACATCAGGGCGAGTAGAGGTTTACGGAAAAGTTTCAACTTTGCTTGCATTAGGTGTGGGTTTCAATAAGCAATTAACAGGTCGCGAAAATGTAATTCTTGGAGGGCTTGCTTCAGGTTTATCGCGTGATGAAATCGAATCACATTTCGAAGAGATTGCTGATTTCGCAGAGCTAGGCGAGGCAATTGATGCTCCAATGCGTACATATTCTTCTGGAATGTATGCGCGACTTGGATTTTCAGTAGCTGTCACTGTAAAGCCGGACATTTTGATTGTTGATGAAGCTCTAAGTACCGGAGATGCCAGATTTAAAGAGAAGAGTTTGGCTAAATTAAAGGAGCTACGTGGAGATAACCGAGCTCTGATTTTGGTAAGCCATGCACTCGGAACAATCAGAGATGTTTGTAACGATGTTGCTTGGTTGCACAAGGGAAAATTAATTCAAAGAGGCATGCCAAACGATGTTGTCGATGCGTACCAAGAATTCCTTGCGGTCGGAAAGAGCGCAGTTGTTAATGAGGATGTATAAAAGCGCAATCGCGCTAATTTCAGTTTTTATTTTATTCTCGGTATCTACACCTCCCATAAATGCAGCTGAATCATTTACATTTAACGGCAACGGTTTTGGTCATGGCGTTGGCCTAAGCCAAATTGGCGGGAAAGCGATGGCGCTAGAAGGCAAAAGCGCTGAGGAAATACTTAAGTACTACTACACCGGAGTTACCGTTGAACCGGTATCTGATTGGTATGACGTACGCGTGAATATTGGTAATAAATTAGCTACCGCTACGATTCAGTTGGTAAGTAATACTGGTTTTCTTAAAATAAATGATTACATTATCAATGAAAAATTAGTGGTGGCGCAGTTTAAGTACACTCCAACGGGAATTACCACCACAATTAGAAAATCTAAAATTGTGATTGCCACGTTACCTGCTTCAAATGCCATCACACTCCAGTGGAGCGGAACCAGATTTCTAGAGGGCGATACTGCGGTAGTCGCTTTTAATGCTGGGAAAACTGTTAGATATCAATATGGTCAGATGAACTTGCTTGTAGTGGGGAAAAGTTTTGAAGCGACCAACACAGTTCGTTTAAAGGATGAATATTTGTATGGTATTTCTGAAGTGCCAAGTTCATGGCCAAAAGAGATGTTACGCGCGCAAGTAGTGGCAGCTCGCACCTATGCAATTTCGAAAGCGGGAATTTATAGGCCTAGCTGTGATTGTGATTTATTCGGGAACACTAAAGATCAACTCTTTGTGGGACTTGGAAAATTAAGTGAGAGCAAATACGGAGCTCTTTGGAAAGATGCTGTGGATTCAACTAGCATTGATGAAGAGAATGGCTTAGCCATCACATACATGGGAAATCCAATTAGTGCTTTTTACTCATCTTCATCAGGTGGCTTCACGGAGAGCTCTTTTAACGCTTTTGGAACTGAAATTGAGTATCTACAGCCGGTGGCAGATCCAGTAAGTCTTGATCCAGTGCGAAATCCAAATTATGCAAGTTGGACCAGAACTTTAAGTGGATTAGTAGTTGCAAGAGCTTTTGGGCTACTTGATGTTCAAGAATTGGTTATCAATGATAAACGAATTGAGGCAACTAGCTTAAATGGCACTAAAACATCACTTAGATTAGAGACTTTTAGATCTAGAACTGGTTTGCCATCACCATTTTTTAAAATAATTTAACTTAAGTTTAATTAGAATGAAGAATTGAATTCAATCCACCCCAAGAACCGGTTTTTGATACCACTTCTAGAGCGCCGCTTTGAGAATTTCGGCGGAATAACAAATTATCCCCACCGCTTAATTCAGCAGCTTTAACAATTTGTCCATCCGGCAAAGTTACTTTTGCGGCTGCAGTTATATATGTACCGGCTTCTACAACGCAATTATTGCCAAGCGAAATACCAAGTCCGGAATTTGCACCTAGCAGAGATTTTTCACCAATTGAAATAACTTGCTTGCCTCCGCCAGAAAGTGTTCCCATTATGGATGCGCCGCCACCAATATCACTTCCGTCGCCAACAACTACACCCGCAGAGATGCGCCCCTCAACCATTGAAGTTCCCAATGTTCCGGCATTGAAATTTACAAAACCTTCGTGCATAACAGTGGTGCCACTTGCAAGGTAAGCACCTAATCGGACTCGATCAGCATCTGCGATACGAACTCCGGATGGAATTACATAATCAACCATTCGCGGGAATTTATCTATGGAATAGACCGTGACTTGTCCGTACTTGGCTCGAAGTTTCGCTCGGACTAATTCGAAACCTTCTACTTCGCAAGGACCATGATTAGTCCAAACTACATTTGCCAATAAACCAAAAATTCCATCAAGAGATAAACCGTGTGGTCTTATCAATCTATGTGAAAGTAGGTGAAGACGTAAATATGCATCTTTGGCATCGGCTGGTGCAACTTCGGTATCAATTTGAATTGAAACTATTTCACGTTTAATGCCACGAATATCATCGGTGCCGGCTAGCGCGATTAAATCCGCCGAAGCAGAGCCATTTAATGGCGCGAGCGCAGGGTTTGGATACCAGACATCGAGCACCACTCCGCTTGCGGTGATGGTGGCAATGCCGTGACCAGATGCAATAGACATAAGCGCATATTAGTCTGTGCTGATGAAAGTTAGCGTCTTCTGTTCCT
>JBEAMP010000132.1:0-4227 GCA_041165905.1 Actinomycetota bacterium | reverse complement strand
CCATCAGTTGGTTCGTAAAGTTTTAAAATGGTGCGGCCAGCAGTAGTTTTACCGCAACCTGATTCGCCAACCAGACCAATTGTCTCACCTGGATTTACCTCTAAATCAATTCCATCGACTGCTTTTAATACTGCTTTCTTCTTATTAAAAGCACCACCAGTTGTGGTATTGAAATACTTCTTTAAGCCCTCTAATTTGAGAATTGGTTCGGACATCTAGTTAACCGCCTCTCGAGCTTTTTTCAACTGTGACTCTTCTAGATGGCAACGTGAAAGGTGGCCCGCAACTTTCTCTTGTAGCACTGGCATCTTAGTCGCACATAGATTTCCGGAAACTTGGTTTGAATATTCGCAGCGGGCACGGAACGAGCAGCCATCAGGTAAATTAATGAAAGAAGGTGGTTGACCAGGAATCGCATGCAGACGTTGTTGCTTTCCAACTCTTGGTATCGATTGGAGCAAACCAATTGTGTATGGATGATCTGGTGAATAGAAAGCATCGTCAATCTTTGCTTGTTCCACAATTCGACCTGCATACATAACGTTGACGCGATCGGCAACCTCTGCGACCACTCCCAAATCGTGAGTAATCAAAATAACCGCCATATTAAATTCAATTTGTAAGTCGCGGATTAATTTAAGGATTTGAGCTTGAACAGTAACGTCCAAAGCAGTTGTTGGTTCGTCGGCAATTAAAAGTGATGGATTATTAATCAGCGCCATCGCAATCATTACACGCTGGCGCATACCGCCTGAGAATTGGTGCGGGAATTCAGTAACGCGCTTTGCGGCATTTGGGATTCCAACTAAATCAAGCATCTCTGTTGCGCGTTTAATGCCATCTGCTTTTGAGCCATCGTTATATAGACGCCAAGCTTCTGAGAGCTGATCTCCGATTGAATAATATGGATGTAGCGCAGACATTGGATCCTGGAAGATCATCGCCATCTCTTTGCCGCGCATTCGGCGAACTACCTCTTCGTCTGCGGAAATCACATCAACTGGTCCAGATTCCAAATTAAGAATGGCAGAGCCATTGATCTGTGCGGTTTTGCGGTTATGAAGTCCCATAACTGCAAGTGATGAAACAGATTTACCTGAACCTGATTCTCCAACTACCGCTAGGGTTTCTCCGCGCGCTACAGAGAATGAGACTTCATTGGTAGCTCTGACTAAACCATCTTCGGTTGGGAAAACTACATTTAAATTATTTACCTCAAGGAAATTTTTCACTGTACACGTACCCGAGGATCGATATACGCATAGGCAATATCAACAACTAAATTCATAATAACTACGAAAGATGCAGCCAAAATTGTTGTTGCGACAATTACCGGTAAATCATAATCTTGCAAAACAGCTCGAATTGATAAGCGACCAAGACCAGGTAAGTTGTAGATACCTTCAGTGATAATCGCACCACCTAAGAGGCCAGCAAAATCTAGACCTGCCAAAGTTACGATTGGAGCAAGCGCGGCACGTAAAGTGTGTTTACGTAAAATTACGCGCTCTGATAAACCTTTAGCGCGTGCTGTGCGAATGTAATCTTCGTTAGTTGTTTCCAAAACATTTGATCGTGTAAATCGGGTGTAGCTGGCTGCCGAAGCTAGCGCGAGCGTTGCCCAAGGGAAGATAAAAATATTAAACCATTTAAATGGATCATCTAAAGGTGAAACCCAACGTCCCATATCGAGTGGATTTAATAATCCAAATTGCAAAGCGACGAAGAGCAGAATTAAGAGTCCGCTAATAAAGGTAGGTAGAGAGGTTCCGACTAGTACGAATACTGTGGAGGCTCGATCTTGCCATTGACCTTTCTTTCTTGCCGCAACTACACCTAGTGAAATACCCATTGCTAACCAGAGTACGAATGCTCCGATTGCCAAACTAAAAGTTACTGGGAAAGCTTCTTTAATTAAATCTGTGACACATGCATGGCGATTAAATGAATAGCCAAATGCTGGCGCAGGACATTCAAATTTAGCGCTTCCTTCACCATATTCACGACCTGCTACTAATCCTTTAACAAAGCGACCATATTGAACATGAACAGGTACATCTAAACCTAAGCGATGGCGGTTAGCTTCAACCACAGCTGGGTAGCAAGCCTTGCCACAAGTTAAACGTGCAGGATCCATAGGTAGAACTGAGAAGATCACGAAGACCGACATGCTGACCAGAGTCAAAATGACAGCAGTAGCCGCCAAGCGTCGGATTACATACTTCAACATTTTCTTTTTCCTTTGATCCCTTCTAAAACTATTTACAGTTATCTGTTACAGGTATCTGGACAGGTATTGCGGCGGCCATTACTGACCGCCGCAACCTGCAAATTCTAAATATTAAATATTTAAGTATTTAAGTATTTACGTATTTAAATATTTAGATTTTTAACGTTGTTAGTTAACGTAGAGGCCACCGAAACCGAAGGTTCCCTGTGGCTCCCAGTAATAAACTCCGCCAACTTTAGAGCCCCATGAGAACTGGCCCTTTGAGAAGACTGGACGAATGATCCAGTACTGATCCATGACGTATTGTGCAAGTTCCTTCCACATTTTCGCCTGAGCAGCACGATTGGTTTCATTCTTTGCCTTATCAGACTTGGTCTTAAATGCTGCATAAGCTGCATCGTTCCAGTTCTGAGAAAGGTTAAATCCACCTTCCTTGGTGAATAGTTCAGGGATAACTGTTGAAGCGTTAGCCCAGTCAGCACCCCAACCAGCAGATGAAATGTCATTCTGCTTGGTGGTATCCATAACGGTTGAGTAGTACTGACCTGATGGAATGAAGTTGAACTTAATTACAATGCCAGCAGCCTTCGCAGCATCTGCAATTAGAACAGCTGCCTTCTGGTTTGTTGCTGACTGTGCAATATCCCAAACGATTCCATCAACAGTTGCCTTCTTGTAAGCAGCTGGATCTGAAGTCTTGATTGATTCAACTAGTGACTTTGCGTACTCAGGGTTACCTGTGATCTTCCAGTTTGGATCATGAATGTTGCCCTTTGTTGGAGCATAGTCAAGACCAAGAACTGGCTTTACCGGGCTATCACCTGGAACACCGTAGTAAACAGATCCACCTGAAAGGTCGATAAGTGCTTGGGTATTAATTGCAAAGAAGACAGCCTTACGTAGAGTTAGGTTATCCATCTTGCCCTTAGCAACGTTCATAGCTGCATAGCGAACATATGGATCGAATACGTTCATGCGCTGATTCTTGCGATTTGAATCTTCGAAGAATGCAGTGTTATTTGCTGGCATCAAACCATCAAGGTTAACTGTGTTAGGAATCTGATCTTCAAGGATGATCTGATCACGAACATCTTCAGCTAGACCGAAGCGAACCACGATGTCATCTGGATAAGGTGTGCGGAAAGTATCTGATGAACGCTTCCATGCAGTGTTACGTACAAGGGTCATTTCATCACCAATCTTGTACTTAGCAATCTTGTATGGACCAGATGCAAATGGACGTAGGTCGTACTTGTCGCCTGTGTCCTTTGATGCCTTAACAGGTGCACCAGCTGGATAAGTTAGCGCGTAGTTAAAGTCTGCAAATGAGCGGTTTAGCTTGAAGGTAATTGTGTTACCTGAGCAAGTAACAGCCTTATCAAATAACGCCTGTCCAGTCTTCTTGTATGGACCTGCGTACTTTGATGAACCGTCAGCATTCTTTGGAATATCCAAAGCTTGTACTAAGTACTGAGGACCATCTGTAATTACATCTGCTGCGAATGGACGTGATACGCCGTATGCAACATCAGCACAAGTAATTGGTGATCCATCTTCCCAAGTGATTCCTGGACGAAGTGTGAACTTCCATGTCTTAGCGCTGTTAGATGGAACGCCTGTATTTGTTGCTAAGTCACCAACAAGTGATGAACCAGCTGAGCCCTTAACTGGCTTATATGAAACCAAGTTACGGTATAGATATGAATTGAAGAACGCGATATCGCGACCTGTGTAAACACGAGCCGGATCAACGTGATCAAATTGTTCTGCGTGGGTAATAAAGTACAGAGTTCCACCAGTCTTTGGTGTTGCAGCAACTGCACTTGTTGTGCCAACTAGAACGCCTGCAGTTGCTAATGCAAAAACTGCAGAGGTCGCTACTAGACGGCGGCCCAAAACAGCCTTAGCTGTTTTAAAACCGGACATTTGTCCTCCTTGTAGTTAAATACCAAAACTCGGCCTTGAGCTTTGGTTCCCTTCAACTTCACTCCTCGCAA
>JBEAMP010000131.1:0-8249 GCA_041165905.1 Actinomycetota bacterium | reverse complement strand
TAATGCCGCTTACATTTGTAGTCTTAATAATTCTGACCATCATCACGCTCTCTTACACAAATGTGATTGATGTTTACACAAAAACTGGTGGCGCCTACATAGTCTCTAGAGATAATTTTGGACCAACCACTTCAATCATTGCAGCGGTGGCGCTGATGCTTGATTACATCGTTACTTTGGCGGTTCAAGCATCTGCTGGTGTACTTGCGATTATCTCAACATTTCCTAACCTTGAACCTTACAAAGTTGAGATGGTTCTCTTTGTAATTGCTTTCTTAACATATGGAAATTTAAGAGGTGTTAAAGAGGCTGGTAAAGCATTTGCTGCGCCTACTTACTTATTTATCATTGGCATGTACGTAGTTTTCGTTGTTGGTCTTTACAAAGTATTTAATGGTTCACTTGAACAACTTTCAACAAACCAAGAAGGTGCTGTAACCATAGGCACTGAACAAGGATTGCTAAGCGCAGCCGCAATATTCATTTTGCTTCGCGCTTTTGCTAATGGCGGATCATCACTTACTGGCCTTGAAGCTATTTCTGATGGCGTTGCGCTCTTTGAAGTACCAGAAGCGAAAAATGCCAAAAAGACTCTGATAATTATGTCGATTCTCCTTGGTTCATTAGTCCTTGGAGTTTCTTGGTTTGCTCACAAGCTTTATGCCCTTCCTTATGAATCAGGATCCCCGACTGTTATTTCACAAATAGCTAAATCAGTTATGGGAGATGGGCCATTCGGCAATTTCTGGTACATCTATGTGCAATTTGCAACGACATTAATTCTCTTTGCGGGCGCAAACACTACATATTCAGCTTTCCCAATTCTTTGTAATTTCGTAGCTACAGATGGTTTTCTGCCAAAACAACTAACAAAACGCGGCCATAGATTGGCCTTTTCAAATGGCATTATCTTTTTAGCAGTCGGCGCTGTAATTTTCGTGGTAACTACTGGTGCATCTGTCGAACATCTAGTGGCTTTCTACGCACTTGGGGTATTTACCGGATTTACTTTGGCTGGATTTGGAATGGCGCGCCATGCAAAGCGAAACAAATCAGATAACTGGCGCACTAAATATGTAATCAACACTATTGCCGGATCAGTTTCACTAGTTGTTGTAATAATTTTCTCAATAGTTAAATTCACTGAAGGCGCTTGGATTATTCTATTAATTGCTCCAATCGCAGTTGTTTCTCTGCTTCGCTTAAACAGTAGATATGTACGCGAGCAAGCGGTACTTTCACTTGCGCAAGAGCGCACACGTGCTACTTCAATTGCTCGTCATGATGTAACTGTTTTAGTTGATAACGTTGACCTTGCAACTGTAGGTGCAGTTCGATATGCACGCAGTTTGAACCCACACACATTAAAAGCAGTTCACTTTGTAATTGATGACCGCCGTGCAGATGATATTCAGAAAGCATGGGCAGTAACTCCTGCACTTTCAGATGTTTCACTTGAATTAATTGATTGCCCTGATCGTAGATTGGCAAATGCTGCTTTAGATTATTCAATTCGAGCTACTGCAGATGGCAATCATGAATTAACTTTGTTATTGCCGCGTCGCTCATATTCGAGAGTTCTTGGAAGAATTCTTCATGACCAAACTGCAGAACAAATTGCTTCACCTATTTCACAATTGCCACGAGTCGTAGCAACGATTATTCCTTTCGATGTTGCTAAGTTATTAGATGGCGGGACTTTAGATGTCCAAGAACAAACAGATGAGAAAGAAAAAGTATCAACTGCGTCTATTGGAGAGCCAGCAAAGCGAATGGTTCCGCCTGCCAACCTCGAACCAGTTAGCCATTACTCTGAAAAGGTAATCAAAATTGGTGAAGTTATTTGGCGTAAGCGCGCTCATGTACAAGGGCGAGTAACTGCAATTCGCACCTCACCTGCAAATCAAGCACCAATGTTGGAAGTTGAAATGTGGGATGAAACTGGCGGTATCACCTTGCAATTCTTGGGCCGTCGTTCACTTGCTGGTTTAGATGTTGGTGCTCAACTTCGTGCAGAAGGTATGGTTGGCGAAATTGATGGTTTGCTAACAATTCTTAATCCAAATTACGAATTACTTCACTAACAATTAGCGCTTCTCCTGGAAGAACTCCGCAAGCAAAGCTGCGCATTCCTCTGCCATTACACCTGCGATAACTTCAGGTTTATGCAATTGCCTTGAATCTCGCAATAAATCCCATTGAGAACCAACTGCGCCTGCTTTTTCATCCCAAGCACCAAAAATTAATCTAGGAATTCTTGCTTGTGCTATTGCGCCAGCACACATTGCACACGGTTCAAGTGTTACGACCAAGGTGCAATCATCTAATCGCCAATTACCTATAGCTGATGCAGCTTTTTGTATTGCAATCATTTCTGCATGCGCAACGGGGTTATGTGACATCTCTTTTTGATTAGCGCCCGTTGCAATGACTTCATTATTTTTATTTAAAACAATGGCACCGACCGGAACGTCTCCACTAGCAGATGCGGCAGCGCGCGCTAATTCGATGGCTTTCGCCATCGCTTCTTCATATTTCATAACTCTAAAAGCTCGACGAATTCTTCTGAAAAACCAAGTCGCTTTGCAATTGCTTCTAATTGTTCGTCTGGAAATAAATCAGTGTCATCACATAGCGCTTCCAATTCCATATGACCCATACCTAAATCTGTAATTATGTCCATGTGTCCACCTGGAAGTGGTTCGTCATCATCTTCAGGAGATGGCAAATCTGCAATCTCTAAAAATTCTGAAGCAACTTCATAATCAAGAGCACAAGTCACATCACTTATAAACATACTGATATGAGTACCAAGAACTCGAACTAATATAAAAAATTCTTCATCGATCGCGATAAGCGCAAGCGCACCGCCGTTTGTCTGGTGATTTTGTAATTCCTTAATTACTGAAGCGAGGTTATATGGGTCAGGCAGAATCTCTAGATTCCATGTACCGCCTTCATGCCAAGCAGCTACTGCGAAATCAACATCTGAGTTCATTCTCACTGCCTCTTTTCGGTAGAAACTGCTTACGACAAGTTTTGCACTACTTCTTAGTATTTGAAAGCCCTGTAAGGTAGGCATTATGAAAGTTCACGTTGCTGACCACCCCCTAATTGCGCATAAATTGACGGTTCTCCGTGATGAGAAAACAGATTCGCCAACATTTCGCCACCTAGTCGAAGAGTTGGTAACGCTCCTTTCTTATGAGGCAACCCGCGAAGTAAAAGTTGAACCAAAGCAGATAAAGACTCCAGTTTCACCAATGACAGGTGTTGCGATGTCAAAGCCAACGCCAGTAGTAGTTCCAATTTTGCGCGCAGGTCTTGGCATGCTCGAAGGCATGGTTAAGTTGATGCCAAATTCTGAAATTGGATTTTTAGGTATGGTACGCGATGAAGTTACTTTGCAAGCATCAACATATGCCAATCGACTTCCAAAAGATTTAAAGGGTCGTCAATGTTTTATCCTCGATCCAATGCTTGCAACAGGTGGAACTTTGATTGCTGCAATCCAATATTTATTGGATTTGGGCGCGACTGACATTATCGCAATCTGCATTATCTCTTCACCTGAAGGTATAAAAGCAGTTGGCGATGCATTCCCTAATACAAATGTTCATCTTGTAACTGGCGCAGTTGATGAGAAGTTAAATGAACATGGTTACATCGTTCCTGGTTTGGGCGATGCAGGTGATCGTCTATACGGAGTTGTTTGATGTTATCAACCAGTCCTGGTTATGGAATCACAATCCGCGTCGAAGGCGCGCCAGAAAGACAACCTGTAGCACAAGCAACTACTGCAATCACAAATGCAGGAGCAACAATTACTGCGCTCGATGTTGCCGAATCAACTCTGGAATTAGTTGTTGTAGATATTACTTGCGACACCATTGATGTTAATCATGCTCAAGATATTTGCGTAGAGATTGAAAAAACTCCTGGACTAAAGGTTCGAAAAGTAAGTGATCGAACATTCTTACTTCACTTGGGTGGCAAAATTGAAGTCACGCCTAAAGTCCCATTAAAGACTCGAGATGATTTATCGCGCGCATATACCCCTGGTGTAGCACGTATTTCTCAGGCTATTGCAGCTGATCCAGCTGATGCCCGACGCTTAACAATCAAGCGAAATACCGTTGCGGTCGTAACAGATGGCTCGGCCGTTTTAGGTCTTGGAAATATCGGTCCGGCAGCAGCTTTACCAGTTATGGAAGGTAAAGCAGCGCTATTTAAGAGATTTGCTGATGTGGATGCTTGGCCAGTTTGTATTGATAGCCAAGATGTAGATGAAATTGTTCGCACAGTTCAATTAATCGCACCTGTTTATGGCGGAATAAATTTAGAAGATATCTCTGCACCGCGCTGCTTTGAGATTGAAGCAAAATTACGTGACTTATTAGATATTCCTGTCTTCCACGACGATCAGCATGGCACTGCTATTGTGGTTTTAGCAGCGCTTAAGAATGCACTAAAACTAGTTCGTAAAGAGCTTAAAGATGTAAAGATTGTCATAAGTGGAGCTGGAGCGGCAGGAACCGCGATCGCTAAATTATTAAGTGTCAGCGGTGCAGAAAATGTTTTAGCTTTTCATCGTGAAGGCGTTGCAGAGATTGATGGTATTGATAACCATGGCTTTAAAGGTGCATTGCGTGATGCCGTAAAAGGTGCAGATGTATTTATTGGTGTCAGCGCTGCTAATGTTTTGAGCGAAGATGATGTTAAGTCGATGGCAATCAATTCAATAGTCTTTGCACTTGCTAATCCGGATCCAGAAATTGATCCTACGCTTGCGCGTAAATATGCAGCGGTGGTCGCTACCGGTCGAAGTGATCATCCAAATCAGATTAATAATGTCTTGGCATTCCCAGGAATTTTCCGAGGGTTATTAGATGCAAATGCCAGCAAAATTACAGATCAATTGTTAGTTGCCGCTGCTGACGCAATTGCATCATGCGTTGCTCCTTCGCAATTAAATGCAAATTTTATTATTCCTAGTGTTTTTGACCCTGAAGTGGCTAAGAAAGTAGCGGCGGCAGTTAAAGGTGCCGCCAAGTAATGGTCCAAGCTTCTTTTGATTCACAGCTAATAGAGCTTGCCCCTTTCATTTTCTATCTCATCGCTTTTACCGTGATGTATGTAGAAAATGGCATTATGTTGGGCTTTTTCCTACCCGGCGACTCATTGCTATTTAGCGCAGGGTTGGTTGCTGCAGCTAACAAATCTATCGATATCTCACTTCTTTGCCTGGTGGTATTTCTTGGCGCATTTATTGGAGATCAAACTGGTTATGTCATTGGTCGAAAATACGGCAGACCTTATATAGATAGAAAGAACTCACCAAAGTTACAACGAATGATAATTAGAGCGGAAAATTTTTATGAACGCTCAGGTTGGTGGGCGGTAGTTGCTGCTAGATATTTTCCTTGGATCAGAACTTTCGTGCCACCTATCGCAGGTGCTTCAAAAATGCGTTACTACTCTTTCTTAACTGCAAATGCTTTTGGTGCACTTTCTTGGGCAGTTTTAATTACTTTGGCTGGTTATTATTCAGCATCAATTCCGTGGGTTAAGAGCTCAAGCTATGCAATTGCTGCATTCTTTATATCAGCTTCAATTATCTCTTCTGTTGCTGGCTACTTACGCCACCGACGATAACACCTAAGAACGTTAAACAAATTCCCGAGACTAGCCAGATACTAACCTTTACTCCTGCGGCTGGAAATAACCAATCGATAAGTAAAGCTCCAAAGAGATTGCCTCCTACACTAAGTAAAGTAGAAGCTAGTACTCCTAGTTGTTGAACAATGCTTGCAGAGTATGCAATATAAATAACTCCCAACACACCACCGGTATAAATCCACCAAGGGGTAGATGGCAAAGGTTGCAATTCATATCTATCAGCTGGAATCAATAATGCAGTTAAAAGCAATAAGAATGTAGTTCCCATTATGAAATTTAGTAAAGAGGTAGTCCAATGTTGGCCGGAATAAATATTAATCTTGCCATTTAGCGCACGTTGAATTCCAACAATTGCTCCAGCAAAGCCAGCTAGCGCAACAGGAACTAGTGATAAATCATTGGCATCGATTCGATCCCATACCGATACCAAAACTGCCAGCACCGTGATTAATGAGGCAAAAATACGGCGAAAAGTAATGGTTTTTCGCTCGCCGCCAGCTAATCCCAGCGCATCAACTATCAATGAGGATGCAGTCTGACCAGATATTGAAGCAACTGAATAGACCGCAACACCAATAATTGTCACGGTATTTGTTTGAATTGCAACAAATATTCCACCGAGCATGCCGGCAAAGAGATTCCAGCGCTTTAATCCACCTTCGACAATACCTTTTTTAATTCCTACTAAACCTTGGCGCATATGTCGATTAAAAAGAGCAATCACTGAAATCACAATTAAACCTGAACCAAAGGAAACAGTTGCAGCTTGAATTGGATTACCTAATAAATGTGAAAGTTCTCCATTAACACGCGCTTGGAATGCAATCAGAGTTGCTGTTAAAAAGGCGATGATATCTAGACGCATTTACTTAGCCATTCTTCTTCTAGAGCATCACGTTTTATTTTTGCAGCCGTTAGCGCTTCAGTTGCTTTCAGTAATGCATCAGCATCAAAGGCGGCTGCTTCCTGTGCTTTTTCGAGTTCTTTAATTTCACCATCTAATTTCTCCATTTGGCGTTCAATACGGATGAGATCTTTCTTGTTCTGTCGCTCTTCAGCTGCACTTGAAATCTTCTTCTCTGTATTTGCCTTAGGTATAGAGGCTGCAATTTGAATTGCACGTTGTTCAAGATATTGATCAATGCCTGTTGGCAAATCTGTAACTTTGCCATCACCTAGTAAGCCAACAATTTGATCGCAAGTTCTTTCTAAAAAATACCTATCGTGAGAGATGACTAATAAAGTTCCGACAAAACTATCTAGTAAGTCTTCTAGTTCGGTGAGAATTTCAATATCGAAATCATTTGTAGGTTCATCAAGCAATAAAACATTTGGGCTATCCATAAGTAAGCGAGTAAGTTGCAGTCGTCGCTTTTCGCCGCCAGATAAGTCTCCAACTGGCGTCCATTGCGATTCTCGATCAAAACCAAGTCGTTCACAGAGCTGCGAAGCCGAGAGCTCACGTCCCCCACCTAATTCCACGCGAGTAGCAACGCGTTCTACAGCCTCAATTAAGCGCCAAGTTGGGTCCAATTCCGCCAGATGTTGAGAGAGCATCGCTACTTTTACAGTTACGCCTTTAACCAGCTTTCCAGCTGATGCAAAATGTTCGCCAGCCAAAGTGCGCATCAACGTAGTTTTACCCGCACCATTTATACCAACGATTCCAATTCTTTGGCCTGGTCCGATATTCCAAACCAAATCTTCAATTAGCACATTTTCGCCAGCCCGAATTTGTAGGTGCTGACATTCAAATACAGTGTTCCCTAATCTATTTTGGCTAAATTTTAAAAGTTCAGTGTTATCTCTTGGTGGCGGTTCAGTTGAGATTAACTCATTCGCAGCATCGACACGAAATTTTGGTTTAGAAGTACGAGCTGGTGCGCCACGTCTTAACCAAGCTAACTCTTTTCGCAATAAATTATTTCGACGGGAATCCATCGCAGCTTGTTGACGAGCGCGTTCTGCTTTTGCCAAAACGTATGCAGAATAACCGCCGTCATATTCTTCTAACGCTCCACTAACGACTTCCCAAGTTCTGTCCGTGACTTCATCTAGAAACCATCGATCGTGCGTCACTACAACGACTGCTAAGTTTTTTCGATTCTTAAGATGCTCGGCAAGCCATGCAACGCCTTCAACATCTAAATGATTGGTTGGCTCATCTAATAAAATTAAATCTAAATCTTCAATTAATAATTTTGCTAAACCAACTCTTCTACGCTCACCACCTGATAATGAAGCAAAGCCACGTGTGAAAAGTTCTTCGTGATAACCGCCAAATAAACCGGTAAATATTGCACGAACACCTGCATCTCTTGCCCACTCATGAGTTGCTTTATTGCCCAGAACTACATCGCGCACTGTTGCCCCTTTTGGAGCGTTATCTATTTGAGAGAGTATTCCAACGTTTGTGCCACCACTTTTGGTTACTCGCCCTGAATCTGGTTCTTCAGTGCCAGCAATTATTTTCATTAATGTAGATTTTCCGGCACCGTTTCGACCAACAATTCCAATTCGATCCCCTTGTGAAACTCCGATACTTACATTCTGTAAGAGTTCCTTAATAT
>JBEAMP010000130.1:0-2787 GCA_041165905.1 Actinomycetota bacterium | reverse complement strand
ATCAAGATCACCGACAATGCGCTGATTCCATTAAAGGAACGCGTAGTGGATATGAAATACGATCCAATTCGTTGGTTGGGTTCAAAGATTTTAAAGCGCGAAGATATTAAGCAGAAGTAATGAAGCTTTTAATTCGTTGGGGCGCGCTCGCAGTTTCTTTCTGGGTAGCAACAATGGTTGTAACCGGAATTCAAATTGATGGTGGGCTAAAGACTTATCTTTGGGTGGCTCTACTTTTTGGTCTTATCAATGCGCTACTTGGTGGATTAATTAAGTTATTAACTCTGCCAATTACCTTCCTTTCATTTGGATTGTTCTTAGTTGTAATCAATGCAGCTATGTTGCAATTGACTGCACGTTGGAGCGATAAGCTAACAATCGAAAATTTCTGGTCAGCAATCTTTGCATCAGTAATTATTAGCGTTGTTACCAGCGTGCTTGGGAAGGTTCTTCGAACCGCACTGCCATAATCTCAACCATGATTTGGGTAGCCATAGGCGGAGTTATAGGTTCGGTTTTTAGATACCTACTCAACGAAATATTTGGCTCAGATAAAACTGGCGTACTACTTGCAAATCAAATTGGAGTAGCTGTAGCAAGTTTTGCAGTTATTTACTTTATAAATAATAAAAATGAAGATTTACGGAATTTTGTTGTGCCTGGATTCTGTGGCGGTTTGACCACTTTCTCTTCGGTAATGTTATTAAGCAATGAATATGGCTATGCGTATATTTTGGAAAATTTATTTATTAGCTTCTTGGTAATTTCATTTCTCTTTCCTCTGGCAAAGAGTAAAAAATGAATATTCTGCTCTTCTCTATCGGTGCTGCAATAGGAGCACCGCTTCGTTTCTGGATCGATGGTAAATTCCGTCCAACTTATAAGTTTCCTGTTGGTATTTTCTTAGTAAATATCGCAGGATCATTCCTTATCGGCTTGTATGCAGATCATATGAATTATTTTGTGGTTGGCTTCTGTGGAGCGCTTACGACTTGGTCGACCTTTATAGTCGATGTCTATTTGGGTATTGTCAACAAGCAGTTAAAGCAGAGCCTAATTAATCTTCTGGGCTCGCTTATTTTGGGCGTGTTAGCTTTCAAATTCGGGATTTCTCTACGTAGCGCGTAAAGTACCGCTACGTGCGATTTATAAACGAACCCTTATTTGACCTAACTTACGACGACGTCTTCATGGCTCCGAGCAAATCGGATCTTTCAAGTCGTATGGAAGTTGATCTACATAGTTCAGATAACACCGGAACCACAATTCCTTTAGTTGTTGCAAACATGACTGCAATTGCAGGTCGCCGTATGGCAGAGACTGTTGCTCGCCGTGGTGGATTGGTTGTGATTCCGCAAGATATTCCGTTTATTGTTGTAAAAGATGTTATTCAATATGTAAAGAGTCGCCATACACTTTTTGATACTCCAATTACTTTAAGTCCTACTCAAACAGTTGCAGATGCAGCTTCTTTATTGCATAAAAGAGCACATGGGGCAGCGGTAATAGTTGAAAATAATAAGCCGGTAGGGATTGTTACCGAAGAAGATTTAAATAACGTTGATCGCTTTACTCAATTACAACAGGTAATGAGTAAGGAACTTACGACAGTTCCTGATTCAGTAAACCCACATCAAGCATTTGATTTTCTAAATGAAAATCGCCGTTCGCTGGCACCAGTTGTGAATAATAACGGTGAATTGGTAGGTATCATTACAAAAACTGGCGCTTTAAGAGCTACGTTATATTCACCTGCAATTGATAAGAATGGCAAGTTATTAATCGCAACTGCAGTTGGAATCAATGGTGATGTCGCACAAAAGGCTGCCAAATTAGTTGAAGCCGGCGCCGATGTGATTGTGGTAGATACCGCTCATGGCCATCAAAAGAAGATGATTGAAGCGTTAGAAGCCATCAAGAAATTAAATCTCGGTGTTCCATTAGTTGCAGGAAATGTGGTAACTGCCGAAGGTGTTCGTGATTTAGTCGCAGCAGGTGCAGATATCATCAAAGTTGGTGTTGGGCCTGGTGCGATGTGTACGACTCGTATGCAAACTGGAGTTGGTCGCCCGCAATTTTCAGCAGTCCTTGAATGTGCAACAGAGGCGAAGAAATTGGGAAAGAGTGTTTGGGCAGATGGTGGCGTTCGTCATCCTCGCGATGTGGCATTAGCTCTAGCTGCAGGTGCATCACAAGTAATGATTGGCTCTTGGTTTGCCGGAACTTATGAATCGCCAGGAGATTTAAAGAGCGATCCAAGCGGCCGTATTTATAAAGAATCATTTGGTATGGCATCAAAGCGTGCAGTTAATGCGCGAACATCATCTGAAGATGCATTTGATCGTGCACGTAAAGCACTTTTTGAAGAGGGAATCTCTTCATCAAAGATGTATTTAGATCCAGCTCGTCCTGGTGTTGAAGATTTGATTGATGAAATCATTGCGGGACTACGTAGCTCTTGTACTTATGCAGGCGCTAAGAATTTAGCTGAGTTTGCCGAGCGCGCAGTAGTTGGAGTTCAGAGCGCATCTGGTTATGCAGAAGGACGCCCGCTAAATAGCTCTTGGCGAGGCTAATTCGTCTGTATTGTCCGAATTTACATAAAGTTAATCGGCCATTTGCTCGCTTTCCTGACCAAACAGGTTCAAACTTGTCGTGGCGGTTTTCCTAGAGGGTACCTCTATGCCGCAATCTCACGGAGGAGATAAATGCTTCAACTAACAAGCGGTCAATGGAGCACATTGTTTAACATGTTCTCGTTTGGCCTTATCTCAATGTTGGCTTGCA
>JBEAMP010000129.1:0-4375 GCA_041165905.1 Actinomycetota bacterium | reverse complement strand
GTCCAAGCATTCAGCTGGAAACTGGCGAGGTCGTCGAGCTTTCATGGCAAGAGCGCGCTCTATGCGCACAGACCGATCCAGAGGCCTTCTTCCCCGAAAAAGGCGGTTCAACCCGCGAAGCTAAGCGCGTCTGCACCTCATGCGATGTCCGCTCAGAGTGCCTCGAATATGCATTGGCACATGATGAGCGCTTCGGTATTTGGGGTGGTCTCTCAGAGCGCGAACGCCGCCGCTTAAAGCGCCGTTCAGCTTAAGTCAAAATAAATTTCCCAATTGATTTCCCTTTGGGATTTCCTAATTGGGCCAGTTTCGTAAAGACTTACACACCTGATGTCTAACCGAACTACTCAGGTCACTGCGATTCTGGTCGTACATGATGGTGCGACTTGGCTTCCACAGGTAGTGGCGGCTATCGCATCGCAATCTCGCACCCCTGATCGCACCATTGCAGTTGATACTGGCTCAACCGATGGTTCTACCAAACTTCTAAGTGGCGCTCGCATCAAAAGTATCTCAATTAATCGCGGTGAAGGATTCGGAACTGCAATTGCAGAAGCGGTCTCTACATTGCCACCTGTTGAATCTGAAGATGAATGGATTTGGCTTTTACATGATGACAGCGCTCCAGATGCGCAGGCTCTTGAGAATTTATTAGTAGCAGCTGTCGACCGTCCAAATATCGCAATGGTCGGACCAAAAATTCTTGGCTGGAATGATCGAACACATTTACTTGAAGTGGGTATCAGTATCGCTAGAAATGGCGCTCGCTGGACTGGTTTAGAAGTTCATGAATATGACCAAGGGCAACATGATGGAATTTTTGAAGTACTTTCAGTTAGCACTGCAGGAGCTCTAATTCGCAGGTCTGTTTTCGAAGAGTTAGGCGGATTTGATGAGAAGTTAGATCTATTTCGTGACGATGTGGATTTTGGTTGGCGTATCCATGCAGCCGGTCAATCAGTTTTAGTAAACACGGATGCGGTCATCTATCACGCAGAAGCTGCGGCTTCTGAACGTCGAAATATTGATGTAGACGAAGCTTTCTTACATCGACCTTTGCTTCTGGATCGCCGTAATGCTGCATATGTTTTATTGACCAATTCAACTTGGTGGATGCTTCCATTAATCTCATTGCAAGTAGTTGGTGCTGCTTTAGTTAGATCCATTGGATACCTTTTTGCAAAATTACCGGGTTATGCATCTGATGAATTGCTTGCGTTATTCCGTCTTTTCACTAGACCGGACTTGGTTAGAGCTGGTCGTAAATGGCGCAAAGAAGATCGGTTGGTCTCGCCACGTGTAGTCACTCGGTTTATGCCGTCTCGAATTCTTCAATTCCGAAGCTCACTTGATTCAGTGACAGATAAAATTCAAGAGAAAATTTTTCCTTCACAACAGGAAATTAAAGGTGAGATTTCTGAAGATGAAGATTTATTAACTCCAATAAATTCAAGAAGTTGGAAAGCGCTATTAAAGCGCCCTGATTTAATTGCATTTTTCGGCGCCTTGATATTTTCTGTAGTTTTCTCACATAGTCGTTTGGGGGCAATTGCAGGTGGTGCATTGCCTGAGACGCCAAACGGAGTATCGGGACTCTGGAAACTTTATGCAGAATCTTGGCACCAAGTTGGATTAGGTAGTTCTAGCGCCACTCCTACCTGGGTTGCGGTAATTGCGCTAATCGGAACATTGACCTTTGGTAATGCCCAATTTGTCATCTCTAGCTTATTTCTCTTTGCCCCCTTTATTTTATTTAGCGCTATTTTTATCTGGCTTCGCAGAATTACAACACATATTTGGTTGGCGATTTTCGGAAGTGCTCTTTATGCAGTTTCTCCGGTAGCTCTTGCAACTATAAATTCTGGACGCCTTGGAACTTTGGTGGTGATGACGGCTTTGCCGTTGACGCTTCATGTACTAAGTGGCACCCTAGAAATTGAGAAACTTTCGATTCGAAAAATTTTTCAGTTGGGTCTCTTCTTAACTTTGCCTGTAGCTTTCTCGCTTCCTTTTTTCTTAGCGCTAGGAATTTTCTACACAGGTTTAACCGCATTTGATTATTTGCATACGTCACGTGAAAATTGGATTAAGCGAATTCAATATCGTGTATTACTTATAGCAATTCCATTTTTATTAAATGCACCATACTCAACTGAAGCAGTCCTACATCCAAGTAGATATTTACTAGAACCAGGGTTAGCACTTTCAGGTGGTGGACCGAATTTAGCTCTACTTTCAAATCCAGGCGGTATTGGTTCAGTTCCATGGTGGCTATTAGGACCATTTACTGCACTCATATTGGTTTCAATCTTTTCGCGAACAAATGCTAGATATTTTGCATTTGTGGGTAGTGGCTTCTTAGCTTTAGCAACATTGCTATCCGGACTTTCATTTCCGGCACGCGGCACCTCAATTGGTTATCCACTTTGGATCGGAACTTTTATTGCAATTTCCACTGTTGCTGCAATTACTGCAGGGGCAATAGTCCTAGACCAACTTCGCATTCACCTTGAGAAATCTGCAGTTAACTACCGCCACATATTTGCTGCTTTGTTATTAGCTTCATCTGTTGTTTATACGGGTGCAGCAACGGCCTGGAGTTTGGTTTCAGAGTCACCTTTAAATACAGTTTCAAATCGAGTTTTGCCAGAATATTTAAGCGTCACACCCGGAACTAAAACTGCAGTAATTCGAAAAATGGATGATGGCTCGCTTAATTATTTCATTGCACGTGGTAGAGATATTTTTCTAGGTGACCCAGATGTAGCTCCAGCTACTAATCCAGAAATTTCTGCAGCAATTAGAGCTACGGTAGATGGCAGTGGAGTAAACGCTGCTTCAGTGCTTTCAGAGTACGGTGTTAAATATCTTTTCGTAAAAGCACCTGCTCCGGATTCTTTAGTCCGAACCGTTGATGGATTAGGTGGTTATGTCAGAAATTCGGCCACTGCAGATGGAATTACTTGGCGTGTTCTAGGATTTCCAGATCGCTTGATATTTACAGATTCCATAGGAAAAATTATCGCTATACCTACAAATGACATTAGTGCAGATTTCTCAGTAGCAAAACCCGGAATCTTGAGACTCGCTGAGAATTTTGACAGTAACTGGAAAGTTATTGGAAATGGTAAGTATTTAGAGCGAAAAGTTAATTCAAATAATTTGCCTGAGTTTGTAATTGAAGAACCAGGAGATTATCTATTAATTCATGACGGAACCGTGAGACGAGCATTATTGTCATTACAAATAATTTTCTTAATGGTTGCGCTAGTTATGGCGGCACCTGCAGGTCGACGCAAACGTGATCGGGAGATGCCATGAAATTAAGAAGATTAATTTACTTGGTTGCTATTTTCACTGCTGTTGCGCTTGCGGGTAATTACTTGCAAGCTGGCGGAAATTCTCGGAAGTTCTCAGAAAATTATCCAGAGCTTATTTGCCCTAATGTCGGAAGCGCTCAAACTCAAGTCTCACTAATTAGCAGTAATAATTTAGTTAGATTCTTGCCATCCAAAAAGTACAATTTCGTTAAAGCTAAAACCAATAGATTACTCACGAATCAAAGTTCGGTAATAGTCGACGGCCAAGGTACTAGTTCAATGGCTTGGATTTCAAAATCTGGTATCTGGGCAGGTGGCGTTAATTGTTTAGCCCCTCAAGAAGAGCAATTTTTCGTCGGTGGCACTGCTGACGTTTCTAGTAAATCAAAGATAGTAGTTATTAACGCAGGTTTAAGTCCATCCATAGTTGATGTTATTACTTACAGCGAAACTGGTTCTCTGAAAAAAACAATAACGCTAAGTAAAAATCGCGTCGCTTCTTTGAAATTAGTGACGTTAGCACCAGGCGCAAAATCTGTGGCCATGAGAGTTATTCCAAAAACGGGCCGGGTTGTCTCTTACTTAGTGGATGAGCGCGGGCGAGGGCTGCAAAATCTAGGTGGAGATATTGTTAATTCACAATCTGCACTAAGTCGAACCTTGCTAATACCGGGAATTGCGACAAGCAGCACCAACAAGAGCCATTTACTGCGCGTCTTGAACCCGGGTGCAGCTGAAACTGTAATTACTGTTGAAGTTTTATCTAAAGAAGGCCGTTATATTCCAGTCGGATTGGATAATAGAAAAATATCTGGCGGCAAAGTTGCAGATTTTGTGATTGATTATGATTCAAAGCAAGCAAGCTTTGGATTAAGAATAATTTCAGACCAACCTATCGCTGCATCTGCTTATAGTCGTATCGGAAATGATTTCATTTGGAGCACCGCTTCACTTCCAGGAATTAAAGGCACATGGGCAATCACTGGACTTGATCCAACTTTGCAATTTATTGGAAATCAGATCAAAGTTGAGATTACGGCATTGATGCCAAAACG
>JBEAMP010000128.1:0-2520 GCA_041165905.1 Actinomycetota bacterium | reverse complement strand
AGCGTGCGATAGGCAATATAGGCATTTCCTTCACGCCACAAGTATCGAAGAGATGAGTTTTCTAATGTGAACGGACCGCTTTTAACCGGCGAACAGGTGGCATTAATTCCAAGGTCATCTGAAATATACATAGATCTCTTGCAATGGTATGGATCGGTAACGATGATAACTTGATTAATTCCATTCAACTTAAAATAATCAGCAAAAGCTTTTACGCTCTTGATGGTATCTCTTCCCTCTCCAATTTCAATCGCATCAATTCGCTTGATTCCATTTGCAATCAACCAACGGCGGCCCGCACGAGCTTCAGTAAATCTATCTCCTGGTGCTCCGCCACCGACAGTTAGCACCTTCTCTACTAAACCAGATTTGTAAATTCGTAGCGCCTCTTCTAAACGCGCTTCTAGCGCGTCACTTGGACGACCATCATATTGAGCGGCTCCCATGACAACCGCAAATTTAGAACTAGTAACCTTTGGGTAATGCGCTTCATACCAAACTTGGGCAAAGAAAAAAGTTGGAATTCCAATAATCACTAGAAAAATTAATGATATAAATCTACGAATCAATTTAAACATCTTTAATTTTCATCCACCGCTAAAAGCATCTTCTAATTCCAAGTGAACCAGCTCGTCTGGATCTTTAAGCCAGCCATCTGGAAGCGTTGGGGGTCTTCCGTGGCTGGTACGACCGCGAGGTTTTTCGCCAACTTCCTGCGGATAAGGCTGATCTTCTAATTGATCTAATAAGCTGCGAAATTCTGCTAAGGAACTAATCATCCCAAATTGACGTCTTAATTCTTGTTTTACCCTGAAACCTTTTAAGTACCAGGCCATATGTTTTCTCAAGTCTTTACAACCACGATCTTCGGATTCGAAATATTCAACAATTAATTCGCCATGACGGAACATCACTTCTCGCACTTCAAAAAGGGTAGGTAAATAACGTTCATTGCTGCCATTAAATGAATTAACTAAATCCCTGAAAAGCCAAGGTCTGCCTAGACAACCACGCCCTACAACCACACCGTCGCAACCAGTCTCTTTAACCATCCGAACGCCATCTTGACCTGACCAAATATCACCATTTCCAAGCACCGGTATTCCAGTTGGCCGCAAATGCTCTTTTAATTCTGCAATTGCGCTCCAATCAGCTTTTCCTTCATACATCTGAGCGGCGGTTCTAGCATGTAGCGCTACCCATGTGACTCCAGCTTGCACAGCTGAATCTGCCGCTTCTAGAAAAGTTTTATGATCACTATCAATTCCGATTCGCATCTTTACAGTTACGGGAATTCCAAATGGTTTAGCAGCATCAACTGCATTTTTCACGATACTTGAAAATAATTTACGTTTGAAAGGTAGAGCCGCGCCGCCACCCTTACGAGTTACTTTTGGAACCGGGCAGCCAAAATTCATATCAATATGATCTGCTAAATCTTCTTTACCAATCATCTCTACCGCTTGGCGCATCACAGTTGGGTCTGTTCCATACAACTGCACACTTCGCGGCCATTCCCCTGCGCCTGGTTTCATTAATCTGAAAGTTTCTTCACGACGTTCGATTAGCGCACGCGCAGTCACCATTTCTGAGACAAATAAACCTGCTCCTTGTTCGCGACAAAGTTGTCTAAAAGGAGCGTTAGTAATTCCAGCCATGGGAGCTAAGACAACTGCAGGGTCTACCTGAAAGTTGCCGTCGCGAAGTGGAAGATTTAGCAGCCGAGTAACTTCGGTGCTAGCCATGACTCAACCTGATCTATTGATACACGCTCTTGTGACATGGTGTCGCGTTCGCGAATTGTCACTGCATGATCATCAAGAGATTCGAAATCTACAGTGATGCAGAAAGGTGTGCCGATTTCATCTTGACGACGATAACGGCGTCCAATTGCGCCAGCATCATCAAAATCAACCGTCCAGTTCTTTCGTAATTGCGCAGCTAAATCTCGCGCCTTTGGTGATAGGTCGGCATTTCTAGAAAGCGGTAAAACTGCTACTTTTACTGGAGCTAAGCGATGATCTAGTTTCATAACTGCTCGCTTCTCCATTTCACCCTTCGAATTCGGCGCTTCATCTTCTGTGAAGGCATCCATCAAGAAGGTCAAAGTTGCGCGATCTACACCTGCTGCTGGCTCAATTACATATGGGGTCCAGCGTTCGTTCTTCTCTTGATCAAAGAATGAGAGATCTTTTCCGCTAGCTGCTGAGTGAGCCTTTAAGTCAAAATCTGTGCGATTAGCGATACCTTCAAGTTCTCCCCATTCGGTTCCGGAGAATTCGAATTTGTATTCGATATCTACCGTGCGCTTTGAGTAATGAGACAACTTCTCTTTTGGATGTTCATAAATACGTAAACGCTCAGGATTAATTCCTAAATCTGTATACCAAGCCATACGTGTATCAATCCAATATTGATGCCATTCTTCATCAGTTCCGGGTACACAGAAAAATTCCATTTCCATCTGTTCGAATTCTCGAGTTCTGAAGATGAAATTTCCTGGAGTAATCTCATTACGGA
>JBEAMP010000127.1:0-3800 GCA_041165905.1 Actinomycetota bacterium | reverse complement strand
AATTTGTTTACGCACATAAACCGGTGCGCCATAAACTTCTAGAGCTTTTTGAACGGTTACGACAGCTCGGTCAACACCAGCGCAATAGCCACGTGGGGCTGCTAGTAGAACCTTCTTGCTTAGCTCCGTAGTCATGTCGGGTAAGTGTATTAGGCTCACCCGCATGCTTGAAAATTCAGAGGAGCAGCCAGCGCCAGTACGCGTGGTCTCTGAAATTATCAAGGAATATATAGATGCGCTCGGTCCAATTTGGATCGAAGGCGAACTTTCACAAATAAATTCCCGTAAAGATTTCACCTATATGGTGCTTCGAGATTCCAGTGTTGATATGAGTATCTCACTTGCCTGCCCTTCCGGAATTTTCTCAAAGCAGAAAGTGGGCGAAAATGCACGAATCAAGATTTTTGCAAAGCCCTCTTGGTACACCAAAAACGGTTCGGTCTCATTCTGGGTTCGCGAAATTAAAGCGGTAGGAGTCGGAGAGCTATTAGCAAGATTGGAAATGTTAAAGAATCTCTTAGCTGCTGAAGGTCTCTTTGATGCAAAGTGGAAGAGAGAATTACCGCTTCTTCCAAATAAAGTTGGTTTGATCTGTGGCCGCAACTCAGATGCCGAAAAAGATGTTCTAGAGAACGCAAAACGTCGCTGGCCATCTGTGCAATTTGAAATTCGCGAAGTTCAAGTGCAAGGTGCGGATGCCGTTATTCAAGTCAGCGCAGCGCTTAAAGAGCTCGAAGCTGATCCAAAAGTTGATGTCATCATCATTACTCGCGGTGGTGGCTCCTTTGAAGATTTATTGCCCTTTAGCGATGAAGGTTTAGTCCGATTGGCTGCAAGTTGTAAGACACCAATCGTTAGTGCAATCGGCCATGAAAAAGATTCACCGCTACTTGATTTAGTTGCAGATTACCGAGCTTCTACTCCTACAGATGCTGGCAAGAAAGTAGTTCCGGATTTAAATGAAGAGTTGGCTTTAATCGAATCTCTGCAGATGCGTGCCAAGCGCACATTTTCTATGCGCCTCGAACGCGAAAGTGATCGCATCAAATCGCTCTTTGATCGACGAATTGCATTTGTTCATCGCATCAAATTGGCCGAAGAGGACCTGCAACATCTCTTGGCTCGAGTTCGTTCGTTATCGCCACAATCAACCCTCGATCGTGGATATGCAGTAGTCCAACGTTCTGATGGCAGAGCGCTTAGAAATGCATCTGATGTCAGTAGTGGTGATGAAGTTCGCATCCGCTTAGCCCAAGATTCAATAACCGCAACTATCAATTGATTCAGATTAGAGAGTAAATTAAAGACATGGCCGAAAAGGTTTCCTACGAAAAAGCTCGTGAGGAGCTAACCAAAGTTGTCGAACAGCTAGAAGCAGGTTCTGCAACTTTAGAAGAGTCACTAAAACTCTGGGAACGCGGCGAAGAGTTGGCAAAAATTTGCCAAGATTTATTAGATGGCGCAAAGGCAAAGATCGAAAAATGACCTTTAGCTACTCTGATTTGTTACCAATCGGCGAAGATCAGACTAAATACCGCCTCTTAACAAAAGATGGTGTCAAAGTCGTTAAGCATGGTGATTTGGAATTTCTACATGTTGCACCAGAAGCGCTAACGCAATTAACAGAAACTGCGATTCATGATATCAACCATTATCTTCGCGCTTCTCACTTAGAGCAATTAGCCAAAATTCTTAAAGATCCAGAGAGCTCACCTAACGATCGATTTGTGGCGCTTGATTTATTAAAAAATGCCAATATCGCAGCAGGTGGAGTGCTACCGATGTGCCAAGACACTGGTACCGCGTTAGTCATGGGCAAGAAAGGTCAATATGTTTTAACTTCTGAGAAAGATGAGAAATCAATTTCAGAGGGTGTTTACAACGCGTACACAAATTTAAATCTACGTTATTCCCAGATGGCGCCAGTCAATATGTGGGATGAGAAAAATACTGGAAATAACCTCCCTGCTCAGATAGAAATTTATTCAGATTCAGATCATCAAAAAGAATATAACTTGCTCTACATCGCAAAAGGTGGTGGCAGTGCAAATAAATCATTCCTCTACCAAGAGACCAAGGCAGTTTTAAATAAAGATTCTTTCTATCCATGGCTAGAAGAGAAACTCCGCTCTATAGGAACTGCAGCTTGCCCGCCTTATCACTTAGCGATAGTGGTTGGTGGAACTAGCGCAGAGCACACGGTAAAGACAGCCAAACTCGCCTCTACAAAATATTTAGATAACCTGCCAACTACCGGTGATGCTGCAACTGGTCATGCATTTCGCGATCCAGAGGTAGAAGCTGAAGTACTAAAAATTACTCAAGCGCTAGGAATTGGTGCGCAATTTGGAGGAAAGTATTTCTGCCACGATGTTCGCGTAATTAGATTGCCGCGTCATGGCGCTTCGCTTCCAATTGCAATCGCAGTCTCCTGCTCGGCAGATCGCCAAGCAAAGGCAAAAATCACCAAAGATGGAATTTTTATTGAAGATCTAGAGCGCGAACCAGCACATTTTCTTCCAGAAACAACAGATGAACATCTTGACGACAATGTTGTAAAGATTGATTTATCAAAACCAATGTCTGAAATTCGCGCAGAGCTTTCAAAATATCCAGTTAAAACAAGGCTCTCATTAACTGGCACTTTAGTAGTCGCGCGCGATTTAGCTCATGCGAAAATCAAAGCACTTATTGATAGCGGTAAGCCAATGCCGGAATATATGCAGAAATATGCTGTGTATTACGCAGGCCCTGCAAAGACTCCAACTGGTTTTGCATCTGGATCTTTTGGTCCAACTACTGCAGGTCGCATGGATTCATATGTCGAACAATTCCAATTAGCAGGCGGTTCATTTGTGATGCTTGCAAAGGGAAATCGTTCAAAGCAGGTAACAGATGCCTGCAAGAAAAATGGCGGCTTCTATCTTGGATCAATTGGCGGACCTGCAGCGCGTTTAGCTCAAGATTGCATAAAGAAGGTAGAAGTTCTGGATTTTGAAGAGTTGGGCATGGAAGCGGTCTGGAAGATCGAAGTCGAAGATTTCCCAGCATTTATCGTGGTTGACGATAAGGGAAATGATTTCTTTGCAGAGGGCGCAAAGCCGCTAACTATTCGTAAGCAATCTGAGATTTAATTAATTTAGATAATTAGAAATTATTAGTAGGCGCCGCGAACATTGTGGCGATAAAGCGCCTTACATGGCGATCCATAACGCTTATCAATGTAGTTAAGTCCCCAACGAATCTGAGTCACTGGGTTGGTACGCCAATCAAGGCCGACTGATTCCATCTTGGTTGCCGGGAAAGATTGTGGAATGCCATGTGCGCCAGAACGATAGTTATGCGCCTTGTAGTTCCAATGTGATTCCTTGGTCCAAAGCTTTACCAAACAAGCCTCTTGAGAAGCGTTCCATCTCTTGTATTCAGTTCGAATAATTGAGAAAGCAACCTGCTTTGCGCCATTTGGGGTGCGAGCTAATTCGATCTGACGGCTGGCAAGTGCTACCGCGCGAAGGTCGATTGCTGAAACAGATTTCTTAGTATTTAGGTTGGCATAAAGAGCAGCCACCTGCTTATCCGGATTCTCTTGATGAACCTGGCTTGCAACTAGGTAGGCGCCATCAGGCAGAGAGAGTTGGGTGGTCATTGGAAATTCAAGACCATGGGCTGCCGGGGTTGCTGAAGAGATTACGACCATGGTTGCAACCATGGTTAGGGCAGCGCGAGCGCGACGAGCTACGAGCGCTTGATAAAAGCGATCGATCTTCATTGCCTCACCTGCCTTTCTAATCCTGTCCGAA
>JBEAMP010000126.1:0-7508 GCA_041165905.1 Actinomycetota bacterium | reverse complement strand
GGTAATTTCAATTCAGCGATTGCCATTAATGCGCTTATTACAGATGCAGCTCCGGTCATATCACCTTTCATCTCATCCATATTTAGAGCAGGTTTTAACGCTAAACCTCCGGAATCAAACGTAATTCCCTTACCCACATATGCGTAAGTTCGTTTTGCTTTAGCCGGTTTGTATGAAAGATGAACTAAACGTGGAGGATTGGCTGATCCTTGTCCTACTCCTATTAATCCGCCAAAGCCTTGAGACTTTAATTGCTTCTCATCCCAAACCTTTATCTTTACTCCAGAAATCTTCTTTGCCTTTTCATTGATTAACTCTGCAAATTTCTTTGGATTTAAATAACTAGGTGGCATATTGACCAAATCACGTGCAAAGAAAGTCCATCTAGTAACAATTTCAACTTCCTTAAGTAATTTGCTATCTCCATCAGCGTCAATGTAAATCTCTGAAAGCGGCGCCTTCTGATCTTTCTTGGTATGACCGCGAAAATCAACAAAAGAATATGAACCTAACGCGGCGCCTTCTGCCATGGCTCTAGCATCGTTATCAATCGCAAAAATAGCGCTCTTATGCCCATGCAAACTCTGCGCCGCAATGCCAGCTGCACGTCGAATTGTTTCGGATGAATATTCCTTGGATGCTTTCCCTAAACCAGTAAATACAATCAACTTGGTTGAGGTACCAGGTAACTTGATGACCTCATCAGCTCTGCCAGTTGCTCCAATGTCGGCAAGCGATTGCAGAATTTCGCGTTCATCTAATTTAAGGGTAGAGATAATCTCTAAACCTTTGGCGCCTTTAGCCAGACCAACTACTAGAGCGTCGCAATTAACTGATTTTTCGAGGTATTTAAGTTTGAGCATTTGGCAAGGGTATTAGATAACCTGCTCCTATGAAACATTCACCGCTAGATGAAAAGCATAAGTTCCTCGGAGCAAAGATGGCAGATTTCGGTGGCTGGGAGATGCCAATCGAATACCCAGGCGGTGGGGTCCTTGCCGAACATGATGCGGTTCGAAATCGAGTCGGAATATTTGATGTTTCACACCTAGGCAAAATTTCAATCAAAGGTGCTGGGGCCAAAGATTTCATAAATAGTATTTTGACCAACGATCTAAATAAAATCACAAACGGCGAAGCGCAGTACAACTTACTTTGCAATGATAATGGTGGCGTAATTGATGACATCATCGCTTATCGAAATAGCGATGACGATATTTTCTTGGTACCAAACGCGGCCAACTGTGCGAAAGTTTTTGAAGTTTTAAAATCTCAGGCGC
Source organism: Actinomycetota bacterium (assembly GCA_041165905.1). Lineage (GTDB taxonomy): Bacteria > Actinomycetota > Actinomycetes > Nanopelagicales > Nanopelagicaceae > ZLKRG08. The sequence goes on along the minus strand of JBEAMP010000126.1, from coordinate 6,228 downwards.
CAGCTGGCCTTGAAATCGTTAATCTCCATGAAGAGTATGCAGTAATTGCGGTGCAGGGACCAAAATCAAAAGCGCTCCTTGAAAGCGTTGGTTTAAATCTAGGCATGGAGTACATGTCTTTTAGCCATGGTGAAATCAACGGCCATAAAGTTATTGTCTGTCGTACCGGATACTCAGGTGAACATGGCTATGAAGTCCTACCTAAGTGGAGTGAAGCTGGAAAAGTCTGGGATGCAATCGCAGCAAATCTAGGTGATGGATTGGTATGCGGACTTGGCGCACGTGACACCTTACGAACTGAAATGGGTTATCCATTACATGGAAATGAATTATCAGAAGCGATCTCAGCAAATGTTGGTGGCGCTGCATGGGCGATCGCTTATGAAAAATCGAAGTTCAATGGCGATACTGCACTAAGAGCAGAGAAAGATGCCGGTATTTCACGACGTCTTCGCGGTTTAAAGTTAAAAGATCGCGGTATTCCGCGCGGTCATATGTCGATTAAAGTCGACGGTAAGGTTATTGGAGAAACCACTTCTGGTACTTTTTCACCAACTTTAAAGGTCGGAATCGCCCTTGGCTTGGTAGATACTGCATTCAAAATTGGCGATCAAGTAACTATTGATGTTCGAGGTCGCGAATTAGCGGCTGAGATAGTTAAGCTGCCGATGGTTGAACCACACGTTAAGTAAATTTAATTTCACTTGCGAAAGAGGCTTTGCGCGCTGCGCGCTGTAAAGCTTTTAGGACGCCAGGACCAACTGCCAAAACCAGCATTGCCGTAAAAATTGCGCGTGGAACATTCCATGCCATTGATGATGCAAAGTGATAAGCAATAAATCGCTCCAAGTTATCTGCAATAGCAGCCCCTGGAATATAGGAGAGTTGAGTTTTTGGTCCAAAGGCCCATGGCCAAAATTGCAGATCCATTAATAATCCAAAAATTTCAGCAAGAAGTAGAGATGAGAAAGCTATAAGTTGAATTTCAAATTTCTTTAATTTAGGCAATGAACCTGCAATCAATCCGATCCAACCAGCTGCAAAAATTTGATAGGGCAACCATGGACCAAAACCTCCAGTTAAAAATGCAGACAGGAGCATTGATTGCACGCCAAGTAAAAATCCAAAACTTGCGCCAAAGACGTAGCTAGCTAATATCAAGAGAAACCACATCGGTTCAATTCCGGCAGCACCTGCTCCAAGTGGACGAAGCGCAGCGATAATTGCACTTAATACTGCAAGTAAAGCTAATGATTTGGCATCAAGATTTGCCTGGCCTATTAAGGAAAGTAAGAGCAAGAGCGCCAATGGGGTTGCTAGCCAGAAGAAAAAACCACTTCTATTATCGCTGCCAAAGAATGGCCAGAGAAATCCCATGGCGCTAATAACTGAGGTGGCAATTAACGCAAGCGATTTAAAACCTTGAAAACGGAAAATTTCAGCGGTCTTCATTCAACTGCCTTCAATACATCTGAAATGGTTAACCATTTACGCGGTGACATCACCTTGGTAACTTGTGGTGCAAATGATGGAGAGGCAAGCAAAACTTCCAGTGCGCTGCCATCTGCGACTAACTCGCCTTCGGCAAGAATGATGATTCGCGTGGCAAGTTCTGCAACCAACTCGACGTCATGAGTTGCAATTAAAACTGCGGAACCATTGGCTGCACTTTGAGTAAGCAATTTAATTAAGAGCGATTTACTTTCATAATCAAGGCCACGAGTGGGTTCATCCAAAATCAATAGCTCAGGTTGAGGAGAGAGCACTATTGCCAGCACGAGCGCTAATCGTTGACCTTCAGAGAGATCTCTTGGATGTGAATCTAATTTAACGCTAGGTGCTAATTCATTAAGTAATTTAGCGGTTGCACCTTTAGCTAATTTATTATCCTGATCTGTCTGGTTGCACTCAGCTGCCACGCTCTGGTGATAGAGCAGATCATTAGCATCTTGGGGAATGTAACCAATTCTTTTGCCAATATTCTTGATTTGACCCTTGTATGAAATTACATTTAAAAGGGCTTTTATTAATGAGCTCTTTCCCGCGCCATTTCTGCCCATGAGCGCCACGATTTCACCGCGTCTAATTTTCAAATTTAAAGGTTGGAGCGCGACCTTATTTTCGTAAGAGACTGAGAGATTTTCAGCTTCGAGTAAATTTGATCCAAAGGTGTGCTCGCTTGAATGGAGCTCCTTTCCTTTGCTACGAATCTCTTCGGTGCTCTTTCTCAAATCGCGAACAGATAGAGAGATCTGCGGAAGTTTTAAAGCTCTGGCTAATTTCACAATGGGCGGAGCGATTTTTGAGTCTTTTAAAATCTCTTCTGGTTTGCCAATTCGAGTCTGTCCATTAGCGCTGATCTCTATAACTAAATCTACATAACCGATTACTCGCTCTAAACGATGTTCGGCGATTATCACTGTGATACCAAGATCATGAACTAGCCGTTGCAAAATAGCTAGAACCTCTTCAGCGGCAACTGGGTCAAGTGCGCTAGTTGGTTCATCCAATACCAGAATCTTTGGATGAAGCACCATTGCCGCTGCGATGGCTACACGTTGCTGTTCACCACCAGATAGCGTCGCAATCTTTCGATTTCTAATTTGATTTAAGCTAAGTAAATCTAGAACTTCCTCAATTCTCTTACGCATCGCATCTTCTGGAAGATTTAGAGATTCCATAGAGAAGGCCAATTCATCTTCGACAATATCCGTCACAAAACCATTCACTGGATTCTGACCGACAATCCCAATTAGCTCAGCTAACTGCCCAGGTCTAACGGTGCGAGTGGAGATGCCACCAACTTCAACATTGCCAGCCAAAATGCCGCCTGTGTGATGGGGAACTAAGCCATTAATAAGGCGAAGTACTGAACTCTTACCAATTCCGGTTTCGCCAATTAGTAAGACAAATTCACCTTCACCGATTTCAAAGTTCAATTTATCAAGAATTGTCCTCTCTGCTGTTGGGTAGATAAGGGATACGTTCTGAAATTTGATCATAAGGAGACCGCCAAGAAAAGAAATGATGTCGAGATCATCAATAGGTCGCGGAAATTAAATTTCTGTGGCCGATATTTGCTTCGTTTTCTGGATACGCCATATCCGCGAGAATCCATAGCTGCAGCCAAATCCAATGCGCGCGCTAGTGAATCTTCAAGTAACGGCATTGCGATTTGTCTCCATGAGAGGAATTTCTTAGTGTTGATTCCACGCATCTTTTGAGCAATCCGAATTCGCTTTAGATTAGCAACCAATTGTGGAGTTAAGGAAGTAGCGATCACCAAGACCATTGCAACTTCGAAAAACATTGACGGCATCGCTCTTAAAAGTGAACGGGGATTAGTTAGAGCGGTTGCAGCTCCGAACAAAATAATTATGCTTGCAATAGTTAAACTCTCAATTGCAGCAGAAGAGATTCGTTCCCAAGTTACGGGTCCACCTAAAGTAATTCCTGCCATCCAACTAGGAAGTGGTATTTGAGGAATAGTAAAGAGCGTAGTGCCAGGAACTGGAACACCTATTACCACTCCAATAAAAACTCTAAACATTATTACAAGTAAAGCCAATTTCAGCGCCCATTGAAAACTATCTGCCCATGGTCCATCTGACTTAAATAGATAAACTATTAAAGAGGTAGTTAAAACTGCACCGATAGTTACCCATGGATTTTGAAGGCGGACCAAAGTTGTGGCTAGGAATGCGCTCCATAACCACCACGTCAGCGGATGCAAATTTTTAATTATTACTTCTTCTTAGCTAATGATTTAGGAGTTTGGATCTCTGAGCTGCATTCTTTAGCTGGGTAATTATTTAGACCACAGACAAAACCTTCGGCAGAGGTTCGGACCGGCACAGCCTTATTTAAAATTTCTAGGCCATTAGTACCGGCCTTCACACTTACACATTGCCTAATCGTTTGCTGAACACTCTCTCCTTTAGGAGCGATTGCCCGTAAACCAAATTCGACGACTACTCCTACTCGGATCATTCCGGCTTCAGGTTTTACACCGGCGCAAATTGCTTTGAAATTAGGTTTAAGTGTTGGATTTCCAGTATCAACGGTGTCGCTAGAGAATGAAAATTTCCAAGCTTCGATTGCGCCATCTTTTGGAATCGAACCTGCTGGTCCAGTAAGTGCATAGTTCCAGGTATTTGAACCAGGGGATGCCTGGAAGTATCCCCAGTAACGCCAACCTTTTTCAGGCGCAGCGCTAGCCGGAGTAATTGATAGCGTAAGTAGAAAAGCAGAAAAGATGAGTGAGAAGAATTTCTTCACAGTTAAGTTCCTTTAAATTTCAGGAAGACTTACTGGGCTTACCAAGAAACTAATAAAAAAGTCGTTCCTTTAATATTCAAAAATTGAATAATCAGTGAACGACAGATCTGCAAAGTCTTTTGACTAAAGCCCCGCAATCCTCGGCGGGTGGTCGATTCTTTCAAAATCAGGTAATCCGGCTTTAACGGTTGCGGGTCAGCGTTGGATTCACACCAATCTTCCCCTGTATTTTGAAATATTAAGTTGTAGGCTGGATACAACCACATAAAGGGTTAGGTAGCAAGAATCTCAGAGGTTTAACGGGGGAGAGTGTCATATGGAGTACCGCAAACTCGGAAATTCGGGAATGTATGTATCTGAAATCGCTTTTGGAAATTGGATCACGCACGGTTCTCAAGTCGAACAAGAGGCTGCAATCAAATGTGTGCGTACAGCTCTGGATTGCGGAATTACTACCTTAGATACTGCCGATGTTTACGCAGCCACTAAAGCTGAGAGTGTTCTCGGCAAAGCTTTAAAGGGCGTACGTCGAGAATCTTATGAACTATTTACCAAAGTTTATTGGCCAACTGGTTCCGGCAAGAACGATCGTGGTTTATCACGCAAACATATTATGGAATCAGTACATGCTTCATTAAAGCGACTAAACACTGATCACATCGATCTCTATCAATTTCATCGTTTCGATTACGAAACACCGCTTGAAGAATCACTTAGCGCCTTTGACGACTTAATCCGTCAAGGAAAAGTCATGTATATCGGGTTTTCTGAATGGAACGCAAAGCAAATTTCCGCGGCAGTTAGGATTCAAAAAGAGCTTGGTTATAACCGCTTTGTCTCAAGCCAACCTCAATATTCAGCGCTTTGGCGAGTAATTGAAAAAGAGGTTGATCCAATTTGCCGCGAATATGGAATTGGTCAAATTGTCTGGTCACCAATTGCACAAGGTGTGCTGACCGGAAAATATCTACCAGGAAAAAAAGCGCCATCAGGTTCAAGAGCCACTGATAAGAAAGGTGGCGCAGGAATGATTGATCGCTGGATACGTGATGACGTACTTACTGCAGTACAAAATTTACGTCCGATTGCTGATGGTGAAGGTTTAACAATGGGACAGCTAGCAATTGCCTGGGTATTACAAAATCCAAATGTTTCTTCGGCAATTATTGGTGCTACAAAACCTGCTCAAATTAAAGAGAATGTAAAGGCAAGTGGCGTGAAGTTAAGTAGCCAAACGATGAGCGCAATAGATAAAGCGTTAGGTAACTTAATCGAGCGAGACCCAGAGAAAACTATCTCTCCAAATCCGAGAGCTTAATTAGAAGTTCTTATCGCCACGTTTAATCTGTGGTTTTGGCGCGCGCATTCTTCGCATTTGAGTCGAACGTAGGAATCCATATAGCGCTAGACCCTTAGTGCTCTCATTTGGAAACTTCTCTGCAACGCGACGCTTTATTCGTCGCCCTAAGAACCAGCCATCAATGATTGCGACAAACATAATTGTGTACATGGCAAGAATTGAGAAGATTGCAATAGTTTGGTTTCGAGTCATAGAAACTAAAAGAACAACAAAGATAAATGGTAGGAAAAATTCGCCAACGTTAATTCTTGAATCAACTAAATTGCGAACATACTTACGGACTGGTCCACGATCACGCGACGGAAGGGCGTTCTCATCGCCTCTTAAAAAGGCATTTCGTTGAGCAATTCTTTGAACTCGCGCTTCGGCTTTAGCAGCTTTCTTCTCTTCCTTGGTTTTGGCGGGGGCTAGGGAAGCGCCACGTTTGACCGTGACCTCTTTGCGCTTAGGAGTCGGTCGACCTTTACCTGATGTACCTGATGTACCTGATGTACCTGTGTTCTTCTCGCTCATGGGCATATTCTTATTACAAGAAGCGTTATTGTCTAAACCATAAGAAATTAAGGAGTAATATTCGACTATCCTTGGCT
>JBEAMP010000125.1:0-8471 GCA_041165905.1 Actinomycetota bacterium | reverse complement strand
ATGTTGTGCAATCGAAATGATGGCAGTTGGTTCAGCTGCGAAATATGACATTTCACGTTTTGGTATGGAACGTTTCTCTGCAACACCGCGACAAGCTGACTTAATGATTGTTGCCGGACGTCTATCAAACAAAATGGCGCCAGTTCTTCGACAAATTTATGATCAAATGCCAAATCCAAAATGGGTTATCGCAATGGGTGCATGTGCATCATCTGGCGGAATGTTTAATAACTATGCAATTGTGCAAGGCGTAGACCACGTAGTACCAGTAGATATTTATCTACCGGGTTGCCCACCACGTCCTGAGATGTTGTTAGATGCAATTTTGAAGTTGCACGAAAAGATTGGCGAATCGAAACTTGGCGTAAATCGCGCTGAAGTAATCAGAGAAGTCGAAGCAGCAGCGATGGCTGCCATTCCAACTCATGCACAGAAAGGACTTCTGGCGTGAGCGAAGATAAAGGAATGTTTGGTGTTCAAGGCACTGGAGATACCTCTGGTTATGGCGGATTAGAGCGAATCCAAGTTATACCTGGCTCATCAGAGCGACCATATGGCAGCTATTTTGATGAAGTTGCTGACGATCTAGAGCGCGCTTATCCAGAATTTTCTGATGCTATTGAAAAAGTTATTGTAGATCGCGGCGAACTAACACTTCACGTAAAGCGTGAAAAGTTAGTTGATGTTGCTCGAGTACTTCGCGATAAATTGTTATTTGAAATGTGCATGGGAGTTAATGGTGTGCACTATCCAAACGAAACAGGTCGCGAACTTCATGCAATTTACCCATTGCTATCAATTACAAATAATCGCCGCATCCGCCTAGAGGTTGCTTGCCCAGATTCAGATCCACATATTCCTTCACTCGTAGAAGTTTGGGCCGGAAATAATTGGCACGAACGCGAAACATATGACATGTTCGGAATTATTTTTGATGGCCATCCAGCATTAACTCGAATTTTGATGCCGGATGATTGGCAAGGTCATCCACAAAGAAAAGATTATGCACTTAATGGAATAAATGTTGAGTACAAAGGTGCATCTACTCCAGCGCCTGATAACCGAAGGGCGTACAAGTAAATGACAACATTTGATCCGTACGCTTCGTCGCGCGAAACTACTGAAGGAACTGTGTATTCAGTTACCGGTGGCGACTGGAATGAATTAACAGCTGAAATTGGATCTCAAAAAGAAGAGAAGATTGTTGTAAACATGGGTCCACAGCACCCGTCAACACATGGTGTACTTCGTTTAGTTCTCGAATTAGAGGGCGAGACTGTTTCTGAGATTCGTTGCGGAATTGGATATTTACATACCGGAATTGAAAAGAACACTGAGTATCGAACCTGGACTCAAGGAACTACTTTCGTTACTCGTATGGATTATTTATCTCCATTATTTAACGAAACTGCTTATTGCCTAGGTGTAGAGAAACTTCTTAATATCACTGATCAAATTCCAGAGCGCGCCTCAGTTATTCGAGTAATGATGATGGAACTAAATCGCATCTCATCACACATGGTTGCCCTAGGTACCGGAGCTCTTGAATTAGGTGCAATGGCCCCGATGTTTAATGCATTCCGTGAGCGTGAAAAGGTATTAAGTACCTTCGAACGTATTACTGGTTTGCGTATGAATATGGCTTACATCCGTCCAGGCGGAGTCCAACAAGATTTGCCAGCAGGCACTGTTCAGTATGTTCGTGATTTGGTAAAGGATTTACGAATTCATCTAAAAGATAACTCTGATCTATTAGTTGGAAATACCATTTGGATGAAGCGCACCGAAGGTATTGGATATTTAGATTTAGCAGGTTGCACCACACTGGGTGTTACTGGACCAATTCTTCGCTCTGCGGGACTTCCTTGGGATTTGCGTAAAGCACAGCCATATTGCGGTTACGAAAATTATGATTTTGATGTTGTAACTGCAGATACTGCTGATGTTTACGGTCGTTTCTTGGTTCGAGTTAATGAATTAGAACAATCACTTCGAATCATCGAACAGGCTTGCGATAAGTTAGACAAACTTGATGGCGCACCAGTTATGGTTGCAGATAAAAAAATTGCTTGGCCAGCACAACTTGCAGTTGGCGCAGATGGAATGGGTAACTCACTAAACCATATCCGCGAAATCATGGGTTCATCTATGGAATCTTTAATTCATCACTTTAAGTTAGTGACCGAAGGTTTCCGTGTTCCAGCAGGACAAGCCTATGCAGCAGTTGAATCACCTCGCGGTGAACTCGGTGCATATGTGGTTTCTGATGGCGGAACCCGTCCTTACAGAGTTCATTTCCGCGAACCATCATTTAACAATCTGCAATCAACATCAGCGATGTGCGAAGGCTCAATGGTCGCCGACATCATTGGTGCGGTTGCATCTATCGATCCAGTTATGGGAGGTGTTGATCGCTAATGTTCAATGACCAAGATCTTGCAGTAATGGATTCAATAATTTCTCGCTACCCTCGTAAGCGCTCTGCCATCATGCCGCTTCTGCATTATGTGCAATCCAAAGCTGGTTATGTAACCAATGAAGGTATCGAATTAATTGCGCAGAAATTAGAGATTGAAAGCGCTGAAGTTACTGCGGTTTCAACCTTCTATACCCAGTATTTAACGCATCCTGCCGGGGAATATCACGTTGGTGTATGTATCAACACTCTTTGTGCGGTCATGGGTGGAGATGCAATTTGGGAGAGCGTTACCGAACATCTCGGAATTGGTAACCACGAAGTTACTGCAGATGGAAAAGTTTCTCTCGAAAGAATTGAGTGCAACGCAGCATGTGATTATGCGCCAGTAGTTATGGCTAACTGGGAGTTCTACGACAACATGACACCGCAGAAAACCAAAGATTTAGTTGATGGCGCACGAAATGGAAATCCACCAGCGCCAACACGTGGTCCAAAGAAACTTCCAACTTTCAAAGAGAATTCTCGTGTACTTGCTGGTCTAGATGATGGCTTAGCAAACGAAGGTGTATCCGCTGGTGAAGCAACTTTGCTTGGACTGAAATTAAGCAAGGAGGGCAAATAATGTTAAAGCCAGTTTTATCTGCTCACTGGGATGAAAATGATTCATACACAATTGATGGCTACAAGCGTCATGGTGGTTATGAAGCTGCGAAGAAAGCATTGGCGATGGATGCCGATGCCGTCATTCAATTAGTAAAAGATTCTGGATTGCGCGGTCGTGGTGGAGCAGGTTTCCCAACAGGAATGAAGTGGGGATTTATTCCACAGAACGATGGCAAAGAACATTACTTAGTTGTTAATGCTGACGAATCAGAACCAGGTACATGTAAAGACATGCCATTGTTAATGGCTAATCCACATGTACTTATTGAAGGAATGATTATTGCTTCATATGCAATTCGAGCAAAGCATGCATTCGTTTATCTTCGTGGCGAAGTTGCGCACGTTGCTCGTCGTGTAAATGCAGCGATTGCAGATGCATATAAAGCAGGCTTTTTAGGTAAGAATATTTTCGGAACCGGTGTTGATCTAGAACTAACTCTTCATATCGGCGCTGGTGCGTATATCTGCGGCGAAGAGACTGCGCTTCTAGATTCTCTTGAAGGTTTCCGTGGTCAACCACGTTTACGCCCACCATTTCCAGCTATTGCCGGACTTTATGCTCGCCCAACAGTGGTAAATAACGTTGAATCTATTGCTTCAGTTCCTGCAATCGTGGCAAATGGCGCAGATTGGTATCAGCAATTCGGAACTGAAAAATCAAAGGGTATGACTCTTTATTCACTTTCAGGTCACGTTACAAACCCTGGTCAATTTGAAGCGCCACTTGGAATTACTTTGCGTCAATTACTTGATATGTCTGGCGGAATTCGCGCAGGACATAAATTGAAATTCTGGACACCTGGTGGATCTTCTACGCCAATGTTTACCGACGAACATTTAGATGTTCCGTTGGATTACGAAGGAGTTGGTGCAGCAGGTTCAATGCTTGGAACTAAAGCACTTCAAATTTTTGATGAAACCACTTGCGTTGTACGCGCAGTTCTTCGTTGGGTTGAGTTCTACAAACACGAATCTTGCGGAAAGTGCACACCTTGCCGTGAAGGTACATGGTGGTTAGTCCAAGCCATGAAAGATATGGAAACTGGAAAAGCAACTGAAGCTGATTTGGATAAATTGTTAGATCTTTGCGACAACATCATGGGACGTTCTTTCTGTGCACTTGCAGATGGCGCAGTTAGCCCAGTTGCCTCTTCAATTAAATATTTCCGTGATGAATACATCGCGCACATTACAAATAAGGGTTGCCCATTTGACCCTGTTGCATCAACTCTATTTGCAGTAAGTTCACAGGAGAACGCATGACCACACAAGCTGAAAAACCTTCTGTAGAAGCTCTAGAAATGATTGCCGTTGTAATCGACGGTTTTGAAGTATCAGTTCCAAAAGGCACATTGGTAATTCGCGCCGCTGAAAAACTTGGAATTCAAATTCCACGTTTCTGTGACCATCCACTTCTTGATCCAGTTGGTGCTTGCCGCCAATGTTTAGTTGATATCGAAATCAACGGACGTAAATTCCCAAAGCCACAAGCTTCTTGCACCATTCCAGTCGAACCAGGAATGATCGTAAATACGCAATTGACCTCTGATGTTGCTGATAAAGCGCAGAAGGGAATCATGGAGTTTTTGCTGGTAAATCATCCTCTTGATTGCCCTGTTTGCGACAAAGGTGGCGAGTGCCCACTGCAAAACCAAGCGATGGCAAACGGAAATGCTGAGTCACGTTTTACCGGTTACAAGCGCACTTTTGAAAAGCCAATCAATATCTCTTCACAAGTTTTGCTAGATCGCGAACGTTGCGTGCTCTGTGCGCGTTGCACTCGTTTTGCAGATCAAATTGCGGGAGATCGTTTTATTACTCTTAATGAACGTGGCGCTCTACAGCAAGTTGGAATTTACGAAGAGCAACCTTTTGAATCTTACTTCTCTGGAAATACAGTTCAAATTTGTCCAGTGGGTGCGCTAACAGGTGCTACTTATCGTTTCCGTGCTCGTCCATTTGATTTAGTTTCAACACCATCAGCTTGTGAGCACTGTGCATCTGGTTGCGATATGCGTACAGATGTACGTCGCGGTAAAACTTTGCGACGTTTGGCCGGTGAAGATCCAACTGTGAATGATGAGTGGAATTGCGATAAAGGTCGTTGGGCATTTAAGTACCAAACAGCGCAAGATCGCATCACCACACCATTAGTACGTAATGCTGCTGGAGAACTTGTTCCAGCATCATGGCCAGAGGCGCTAGAAGCTGCAGCTGCAGGTTTAACAGCCGGACGCGCTGCAGTCTTAGTTGGTGGTCGTGCAACCGTTGAAGATGCATATGGTTATTCAAAATTTGCTCGTGTAACTCTAGGTACAAATGACATTGATTTCCGTTCTCGTGTTTCAAGCGATGAAGAGCGTGCATTCTTAGCAAGCAATGTAATCGGCAACCAAACTTCATATCGAGATATTGATAATGCGGATCAAGTTGTATTGGTTTCTTTCGAACCAGAAGAAGAATCTCCAATAGTTTTCTTACGTCTTAATAAAGCTTTTAGAAAGAGAGCTCTCAAGGTTCATGCAATTGCTTCAAAACTTTCAATTGGCAACGAAAAACTAAAAGCAAACTTTATTTGCGTTGCACCAGGCAACGAAGTTTCGGGTTTATCTGGACTTACTTTGACTGAAAAATCAGTTATTTTGGTCGGAGAACGTGCCGCTGAAACTCCAGGATTGCTTACTGCAGTATCTGGTATAGCTGCTCGCTCAAAAGCAAAGCTGGCATGGATTCCACGCCGCGCAGGTGAAAGAGGTGCAATCGAAGCAGGCGCTATCGGAAATCTTCTGCCAGGTGGCCGCCCAGTATCTGATGCAGCAGCACGCGTTGATATTTCAGCTGCATGGGGAGTTCATGGTTTACCAGAAGCGCGTGGACTATCAACTGATGAAATTTACGCTGCGGCATCAAAAGGTGAAATTAAAGCGTTGCTTGTTGGCGGCGTAGACCCACTTGATGGTTCTAACACATCAATAGCATTAGATGCATTGCAAAAATCATTTGTAGTTTCACTTGAAATGCGACCTTCAGCTGTTACAGATCGCGCAAATGTTGTTCTTCCAGTTGCGGCAGTTGCAGAGAAGAGTGGCACATTCTTAAATTGGGAAGGTCGCGGTAGAAGTTTTGATATCGCAATTCCTGATTCAATTCAAAGAAGTGATTTGCGAATTCTTTCAGTATTGGCAGATCAAATTGGTCGCAAAATTGGAATTTCTACAGTTGCCCAAGCCGCTGCCGAACTAAATTCAATTGGCACCTGGGATGGAAATAAATCGGAATTTGGTGGAGTTAATGCTGCACCTGCACCAACACTTTCAGGCGAGCAAGCGTTACTTACCTCTTGGCGTCGACTTCTAGATAATGGTTCTTTGCAAGATGGGGAAGCGAATTTAGCTGGTACTGCACGTAAAACTGTTGCAGTTATTTCGCCAAAGCGCGCCAGCGCAATCGGTGTTACAGATGGCGATCTAGTAAAAATTTCCAATGAAAAAGGTGCATTGGTACTACCGGTATTAATTGAAGCAATTCATGATGATGCCGTTTGGGCCCCACGCAATTCTGCTGGATCAGAGTTATTGCGTACCTTAGGTGTTGCCTCTAATTCAGTTGTTACGGTGGTGAAGGCATGAATACATTGACAAATGCACAACTAATTGCCGGTGATCCAGGTTGGTTAATTGTCATCAAAGCTGTAATCACATTTGCAGTGTTAGTGGTATTTACACTTTTAGCTATTTGGTGGGAGCGTCGCTTTATTGGATTTATGCAAGAGCGTCCGGGACCAAACCGAACTGGTCCACAAGGTCTATTGCAGTCATTGGCCGATGGCGTGAAGTTGGCTCTTAAAGAAGACATCATTCCAAAAGCTGCCGATAAAGTGGTATTTATTTTGGCACCAATCATTGCGGCTTCAACTTGCTTCATGTCATTTGCCATCATGCCAATGACTGGAGAAGTACAGATGTTCGGCAAAACTACTGCGATGCAGATGACCGATTTACCAATCGGTGTTCTATATGTTCTTGCAGTTGCATCTGTAGGTGTTTATGGAATTGTGCTTGCTGGTTGGTCTTCTGGTTCGACTTATCCACTTCTTGGTGGATTACGTTCAAGCGCACAAGTTATTTCTTATGAAGTAGCGATGGGTCTTTCGTTAGTTGCGGTATTTATTTATGCAGGATCTATGTCAACTGGCGATATCGTCGCAGCTCAAAATAAGTGGTGGAATGTTGTTGTGCTATTTCCTTCATTTGTAATCTATTTAATTTCAATGATTGGCGAAACCAACCGTGCGCCTTTTGACTTGGCAGAAGCCGAAGGCGAACTAGTTGGTGGCTTCCATACCGAATATTCATCACTTAAATTTGCACTTTTCTTCCTTGGTGAATACATCAACATCGCAACAGTTTCGGCTCTTGCAACTACGCTCTTCTTTGGCGGCTACAGAGCGCTTCCGGGACTTGGATTTACTGAGCAATGGCTTGGTGGTTGGTTCGGCATGGTCTGGTTCTTTGCAAAAGTCTGCTTCTTCTTCAATATTTTCGTTTGGGTACGTGCAACACTTCCACGTATTCGTTATGACCAATTCATGAAGTTTGGTTGGAAAGTTTTGATTCCATCCTCATTAATTTGGATTCTAGTTGTAGCAACTCTACGTGCGCTTTCTGCGAACGGCACATCACGATTTGTGATTGCAGGATTTGCAGGTGGTGTAGTGCTTTTGGTTATGGCGCTTAGCTCAGCATGGGATAAAGCAAAGCAAGAAGCGAAAATTCCACCGGTGCTTGATGTGCCGGCTCCATCATTTCCTGTTCCTAAGATGCCGGAGGGTCGTTAATGTCTGAAAGATCAGAGTTGGAACCGAAGAAATTTGATATCGATAAGGTATCAACTACTCCGGTTGGACCAGCGCGCGAAGGTTCATTCTTACAGCAAGCAAAAGGTTTCTGGGTAACGCTTAGAAATGTCGGACGCCCAAGAATCACCGTTGAGTATCCAGAGGTAAAAGCGCCAACTGAAGAGCGTTTCCATGGACGTCACCAATTAAATCGCCACCCAGATGGTCTAGAGAAATGTATTGGTTGCGAACTTTGTGCATGGGCATGTCCTGCTGATGCGATTTATGTAGAAGGTGCCGATAACACTGATACGGAGCGTTTCTCACCAGGCGAGCGTTACGGCAAGGTTTATCAAATCAATTATCTACGTTGTATCTTCTGCGGACTTTGTATTGAGGCATGTCCAACACGCGCCCTTACAATGACCAATGAATATGAATTAGCAGATCGCACTCGCGATAAGTTGATTTTTGAAAAAGATGATTTACTGGCGCCGCTTCGCAGTGGAATGTTGCAACCTCCTCATCCAATGTATCCAGGTACTGACGAAG
>JBEAMP010000124.1:0-37325 GCA_041165905.1 Actinomycetota bacterium | reverse complement strand
AATAAATCCAATATTGCGAAATATTCAAAATTTGAGACCAAATTGCTACGCAAACGGATAATTTAATATCTCCGGATCCAATTAAATTATTAAAGAGAATTCCAGCAAAAATTCCAATTACTATAAAAGCTAAGAAAATCCTTTCAAAATACAGGAAAGAGAGTGCAGTCGAACCATAAGTCAACCAGTTCGGTATTCGCCTAGATTTCAGATCAAAATAGGTAGCAGTCGCTACTGTTGAGATGAGAATTAAGCTCATCCTCTATCCGCGAGTTCGGCCTCTCCTGCTGCACGTAGTAACTTCGACATCGCTGATCTATCAATTACATATCCTGTCATCAGATGTATTTGATCTATCGCCTGATGAATAAGCAAGTCCAAGCCATCTATAATCTTTCCACTCCACTTTGCTGCTAGCGCTGTTGGCCAAGGAGCGTAGAGAGATTCGAATAAGACACCATTACCAGGTAATAAGCCATCCGCTACATATGCAGGTGTTGTATTAATTACTAAATCAGCATCCAGAATAACATCATCCCAATTCTTGAATTGAAGATCAGCCATAACAACGGAATTTCTCATATCTGCTTCTCTTTGAGCGTTGCGACTTATGACCTGGATTTTCCGACCAGGAGCATCTATCGCTGCAGCAGCTGCTCTTGCGGTTCCGCCCGCACCAATAATTTGAACGCTTTTAAAATCTGAAATTTGATGTTGTGCTAGGGCCCAAATAAAACCAGAGACATCTGTACTTAACGCCTGCCATCCATCACTAGTTGGAATCAAAGTATTTCCTGAATTTATCTGCTTTGCCAGCGGATCAACAAAATCAGCTACTGAAAAAATTTCTTCTTTAAGTGGCATCGTAAGTGAAAACCCGATCCAATTCGCATCAGTTTGTCGAACCTGTTGCATAAATGCATTTAATTCGCCACTTTTAACTTCAACAGCATCATATTTGCCCTCTATGCCAAGTGCTAGGTAGGCGGCGTTATGTAGCGTTGGCGAAAGCGAATGATTTATGGGAGAGCCAAGTACCGCTGCTCTTTTTCTCATTTGAAAGCACCCGCCTTTAAATTCTTCTGGTACTCATTCTTCCAAATCAAGAACTCATCGTGCGACTTGGTAAACCTAGTATCGCCCGGTTTAACCGTAATGAAATAGAGCCAATCTCCAGGTGCTGGATTTAGGGCCGCTTTCATTGCCTGGCGACCGGGGTTGCCAATCGGACCTGGTGGCAATCCAATTTTTCGGTATGTGTTGTATGGAGAGTTAATTAAAGTTGATTTTGTAGATAGGAATACCGATCCACGAGTTTGAGTTATGTAATGAACCGTTGTGTCCATTTGAAGCGGCATACCGATTTTTAAGCGGTTGTAAATAACTCTAGAGATTTTTTCAAAATCAACTGGGTCACCCTCAGCCTGAATTATCGAAGCAATTATTAAATCATTCTTATTACGCAAACCTGCACTCTTTGCCTCTTCTGCAAAACGCGTGACCATTGCTTGTAGCGCACTCTTTGTGGACGTTCCTTTCGCAAAAGAATATTGTGCGGGAAAGAAGATTCCTTCGGTGAACTCAAATCCTGCCGGCAACTCAATAGCCGAAAATGAATCAGCTATTCTTTTAAATCCTGCCAATTGCATCGCTTTAAAGATTTCACTTCTCCACATACCCTCGATAATCGAAATGAGCCCAACAGTCCGTTTTGGATCGAGCAATTGATCTAGCGCTTGCGAAGCCGATATTTCTTCATTCAACTTATGGATACCTGGAGCAATTTGTATAGAGCGTGAGTCATTAATAGCTAATTGATAAAAAGCCGTGACCGAAGCCGTTACGCCTTTTTCAAAAAGTTCATTTGCTATCTCAAGTCCTAATTCACCCTGTGATACTTCAATTTCAATCAATGTTTCATTGCTTGTCAAACTACGAGTTGGAAAGTCGGCTACTTGGGCAAGATTGACGCGAATTAAATGTAGAGAGAATGCCAAGGCAAAGGTAAAAACTATCCCCGCCGCAGCCGGCCACCATTTCTTAATGACGTTTTTCAATTTGAATACCCAATTCCAAAATCGCCACCGCTGCTAATTGATCCACCAGAAAGCGTTGTTCTCTCGAATTCTTTCCAGCTGCTTTCAACAGTTTCTCGGCCCCACCGCTTGTGAGACGCTCATCAACGTAAGTGATTGGTATTTCAAATGTTTCAGTGAACCTTTGCGCGAAGGCACTTACTACTTCCACTGTCGCACCTTCTACCCCACTCAAATGTTTAGGCTTTCCGAGGAAAATTCCAACCACGTTATTTTCATCGATAATCTTCTCGAGATTGCTAAGAAGCGACTTATCATTCTTTAGCGTTGTTAGAGGTGTAGCTACGAGCCCTTCATTGTCACAAATGGCCAAACCAATTCTTGCCTGACCGTAATCTATTCCCAGTCGGCGGCCAAAAGACATTAGTTGGTAAGCGCCTTTTCAATCGCGATTAATGCGTTAGGAATCTCAGTGGTCATGACGCCACCACCTTGTGCGAAATCATCCTTGCCGCCACCTCCGCCACCGAGTACGCCGGAGGCAATCTTTGCAAGTGCTCCAGCTTTTATACCTTTGTTACGTGGAAGTTCAGAAGTTGCTACGACAATTACTGGTTTCTCTGATGAGATGCTTGCTAGCGCCACCACAGATTCACCTAAACGATTTTTGATATCCAGTGCCATGGTACGTAAATCATCAACACCAATCCCGTCGCCAATTTGAGCTCCAAGAAATTTAAACTCACCAATCTGTTTTGCTGATTGAAGTAAACCTGATACCTGAGCTAATGCTTGTTGCGATCTAACTTGTCCTAATTCCTTCTCTGCATCTTTTAATTTGGATATCAATTCGGCTACACGTTCAGGTAATTCTTCTGATTTCGCGCCTTTAATTAAATCTGTTAACTGATTTACTAAAATATGTTCACGAGCCAAGAATTTATAGGCATCTGCACCAACCAAAGCTTCAACTCTTCGAACACCGGCGCCAATAGATGATTCAGAAAGTAATTTGATTACGCCCAATTGTCCTGTACGAGAAACATGTGTTCCTCCACATAATTCTCGCGCCCAATCTCCAACGCTTACTACGCGTACTCGATCACCATACTTCTCACCAAAAAGGGCCATAGCGCCAAGTTTTTTTGCTTCTTCTTGGCTCATAATTTCAGCTGTAACTTCCCAATCTTCTAGCAACAATGAATTCACTCGAGACTCAACATCATTTAAAACTGAATTAGGGACCGCTCCAGTTGATGGAAAATCAAAACGGAAACGACCTGGTGAATTTTCTGAACCCGCCTGAGTTGCAGTTTCACCTAAAATTTCACGAAACGCTTTATGCACCATATGAGTTGCGCTATGTGCACGAGAAATAGCTCTGCGACGCTCTAAATCGATAGTAGCGAAGACGTCATTTCCTACCTCTACTAATCCGACAATCACTCGACCGCGGTGAATACTCAAAGATGGTACTGGAGCTTGAACATCATCAATCTGAATCTTTGTTCCATTGGCAAGTGTTATTAGACCACCATCAGCTAACTGACCGCCACCTTCAGCATAAAATGGAGTTCGATCAAGCACAATTTCAATTTCATCACCTTCGGTTGCGGACATCGAACTTTTTCCATCAACTAATAAACCACGGACCTTTGATTCGGATTCGGTTGCCGCATAACCAACAAATTCTGAAAGGCCACTTTCGTCGGCGATCTTTCGATACTCAGTTAAATCTGTATGCCCGCTCTTTTTTGCTTTGGAATCAGCTTTCGCGCGGTCCTTCTGTTCTTTCATTAGCCGACGGAAACCATCCGCATCTACTTCTAAACCTTGCTCGGTAGCCATCTCTAAAGTTAAATCGATAGGGAAACCATAGGTATCGTGCAACTTAAATGCGGCATCACCAGATAGAACTTTGCCGCCACTTCCTTTGATTTCGCTGGCTGCGCCATCAAATATTTGAGTTCCTGATTTTAATGTTTGCAAAAATGATTCTTCTTCAGCGATAGCAACCTTTTGTATGCGAATTTGATCAGCTACAAGCTCTGGATACTGTGCACCCATTGCTTTTATCGATGCATCAATTAACTCTTTAATGATTGGCTCTTGTGAACCTAGTAGACGCATATTTCTAATTGTTCTGCGCATCATTCTACGAAGCACATAGCCACGGCCTTCATTGCCTGGCGTCACACCATCACAGATCAACATCGCTGCTGTACGAGCATGGTCAGCAATTACGCGAAGCGAGACATCACTTTTTGGTGCTGAGCCATATTTAATTCCAGTTAAATCGACCGCTTTATCAAGAATTATCTTAGTTGTGTCGATTTCGTAGATATTTTCAACGCCCTGCAAAATTGCTGCCATACGCTCTAAGCCAAGACCAGTATCAATATTCTTATTTGGTAGTTCGCCGAGAATTGGATAATCAGTTTTTCCGGCTCCAGCACCACGTTCGAACTGCATAAAAACTAAATTCCAAACCTCTAAATAACGTTCCTCATCTGCAATTGGTCCACCATCGCGACCATATTCTGGTCCGCGATCGTAATAAATTTCAGAGCATGGACCGCACGGTCCAGGAACTCCCATTGACCAATAGTTATCGTTCATGTCGCGACGTTGAATGCGATCC
Organism: Actinomycetota bacterium; assembly: GCA_041165905.1. GTDB lineage: Bacteria > Actinomycetota > Actinomycetes > Nanopelagicales > Nanopelagicaceae > ZLKRG08. Next base: position 32,648 of record JBEAMP010000124.1, on the reverse strand, counting down.
TTTGGAACGCCTATCTTTTTATGCCAGATATCCGCTGCTTCATCATCATCTTCATAAACTGTTACCCACAATCGACTTTCAGGAAATCCGTAACCGCCATCTACGACTGGACGAGTTAGAAGATCCCAGGCAAGAGATATCGCTCCTTCTTTGAAGTAATCTCCGAATGAGAAATTGCCACACATTTGAAAGAAAGATGCATGTCGTGTGGTTTTTCCAACTTCATCGATATCTAGGGTTCTGACACATTTTTGTACCGAAGTTGCTCTTTTATAAGGAGGCGTTACCTCGCCTAAAAAAAATGGCTTAAACGGAACCATTCCAGCATTTACTAACAATAAATTAGGATCATCTGCAATAAGTGATGCAGATGGAACTACTACGTGAGGAAGGTTCTCTCGATTTCCAGACTCAAAAAAGCGCAACCATCGTGCGCGTATATCTGCGGATTCCAATTACTTTCTCTTTCCGCGTTTCTTTGAAGCTGATGCAGCTGAGGCGATCAAGCCTAAGGTTTTGACAGCAGGTCCACCTTTATTAACAAAGGATTCGGTTGCCCCAGTGATCTTGTCAGACATTGTTTCGATGTTCTTAGAAATTTTATTGATGCTCTCAAGGGGACCATTAACTAGTTCTACAGTGCGGGTAGATTCCTTGATAAGAGGGGAAGTTTCATCAGTAAAGGTCTTTAGCGAAACTTTCGCTTCATCGATTAATCTGCTTAATCTGATAACTGCATAACCGATAGCCACCGCAATAACTAATAATGAACATGCTGCAATAATTGTTGCAATTCCACCTGGTCCCATGTCTCCACCTTATCAAATTTATTAAATTTGGAACTAACTATTAGGAAGAATTCGTAAGGAGAAAGTACTCTTAACTCTTTTGATAGACCGGTAACGGAATTTCTGGCGCCCGATGTTCTCTATGGGCATTTACGCACGCCTTGTGATAAGCCTCAATTTGCTTAATAAAAGCGCTATCCGCATAAGGTCTACCGTCGGCGATTGTGCCCGCTTCGCAATTTATTACGGCCACAACGTCATCGCCAGGTAGAGTTTTGTAGGTTTCGAGAGCATGAGCTAATGCAAGTACTTCACGTTTGTTTTGTTTTAGTAATTGCTCTGCTCTTTCAAGTAGCTGATTTAAATTATCTTCAATTCGATCTGACAGTGCGCGTCGAAGTTCGCGATCATCCTGGTCCTTACCGCGACCGCCTCCTGGAGCGCCTACCTCAAATCTTCTATTTGAAACATGAGATGAAATAGTTGATCCCATTCCCCAATGACCTTCCATCAAACTTGCGATGGTAGTGGCTGAATCTAAGTCCCCTGAAACTCCTGATGAATTATCTCCTTCAAAGAACATTCGTTCTCCGGCTAGAGATGCAAGCGAGACGAGAATGTCAGATTGATATTCGCTCTTCCATCTTGTGAATTGGTCATCAGGCGGAATACTTGCAACCATTCCTAGATAATCGCTTCCCTTTTCTATAGTTGCTAAATCAATCGTCATATGTTGACGAACACGATAAGCAATAACGGCATGGCAAGCTTCATGCACTGCAATTGCGTGTCGTTCGCGCTCGATGTATTCAACATCTTCAGAAGGTCCGAGTTCTTTCTGCTGTTTAGCGCGAAGTACATCAGCCCAGGTAATTGCGATCCGCCCATCACGAATCGCCATAATTAAAGCTTCGTTAATCATGTCTTTAATTGTTGCACCTGTTGAATAAGGCGTCATGATTGCTAATTTTTCAATCTCTTCTGGTGACAAATTATGCGAAACCTTATCTAAGTAACCTTGATAAGTACGAACTCGACCATTCTTACTTGGGTAACCAACTCGATACATTCGATCGATTCGTCCTGGTCGTAAAAGCGCTTCATCTAAAGCTTCTGGCATATTGGTTGCCATGACGACCAAGATTCGATATTTAGGTGGATTCTTCGGACGCATTCCCAATGTTCGTCGAACTATTCGATTAAAAAATCCTCTTGGTTTTTTTAGACCCGAAAGCTCTGTTAATAGAGCTTGCAGAGTTCCCATGCCACCACCGCCACCACCTGCGGCGCCGCCAACTACAAATTTTTCGCGTGTTAAAAGATTGTTTGCACTTTCAGATAAGTAATTGCCACCATGGCACTTATCAGGTTCCATTCTTTGACCGGTAGTAACTATTCCACGATTTCCTAAAGCATCTGCTTCATCGAAAAATACAACTACACCACCGTAACGAAGCGCCAATTTTCTTAATTTTCGAAAAAGTGATTTAACTTTAAGCACGCCGACACCGAAGAACATATTGTTAAACGCACCTGGATCTACGAAAATAAAGGGCTTTCCAGTTTCGCCGGCCATCGCCTCAGCCATCAAAGTTTTACCTGTGCCCGGAGGACCCCAAAGTAATAAACCACCAGGAACATAACCACCGTGACGTTCGATTGATTCTGGATCTTCCAAGAATAGTAAATTCTCACGAATGCGTTCGACTACATGATCTTGTCCCCAAACATCACTAAAACGGGTATTTATATCATCAGGAAAATAAGTATCAATGCCGCCGCGACTTAAGAACCAGAAAATCGCCACAAACTGAATAAGCACAAAGACCACAGCAAATAACAGTTGCGCAATCATTGGTAATGCACTCCATAAAGCTTGTGGCGCCATGAATAGAGCTTGCGCAGGTGGCAAATCGTAAACTGCGCCTAAAATGACCGAGAGTATTGCAATCCAAATTAAAGCCTTGATAACTCTTGAAAGTCGGTACCTGGTCCAATCAGAGAAAATATGTAAAACTCGATCAACACTTTTGAAGTACCACTGCCATAGACGATGATACGGTGAAATAAATTCTGAAATTAAGAAATGTATCTGCCTTAGAACTTCTATACCGGCAAGCCAGAATAACCACATTCTTTGGTCAGCGACCTCAGCCGCTGCATCAGCAAAGTTATAGAGTGGGTTTTCTGATAAAAGTGCCCAAACTAAAACTAGATATGTGAGTGAAAATAGAAGTAGAAATTTAACTCGATCGAAGAAGGATAAATGAACTCGAGTTCGACGTTCGGAATCCCTCTTACGGCTGCTCACGTCGCTCATTTTGCTCCTTTAACAGTAAAAGAATTCACTATCTCATCGATTTCGTCAATATTCTTGTTATAGCACTCAGTAGAACAGCGAATAATGAACACATAAATCTTATTTTGATCATTAGACATTAAAGCTACTTGGCTAACAGTCTCATTTATACCGTTGTAATCGAAGCTATAAAGGAGGGAAACCCCGCGACCACCTACTTCATTAATTTCTTGGTCATCATAAAGTTCAAATTTGCGATCATTCGGGATAGTGCCATCAAGAATATCTGTTATTGGAAGAACCAAATTTCTCAATGTATTTAAACTAATTGCATTACGCTCTTCCGGAAAAAGATCTCTAATACGAACATATAAAACTGGATCATTGGTTGGTTCAAGAAGAAAGATCTCTTTTGGGTCAATTTTCTTAGCTTTAGTAAATCCAACTTGATAAGTCACCATGGATAAACGATCTAATTCATCTTGATTGGCATTCTTAGCTTCGACTTTATTCAGAGCCGCGCCATCTACTTTTTTCCATCCATTGGGGACTGTAAAAAAGGCGCCATCACTCTTGCTTCCTTCATACTGTTTTGAGGGCGTGCAGGCGCTAAGCATTACAACTGCAACTAATGCCGCGGTAATGCGCTTTAACATCTTTTAAGGCTTCTTATCTGTATCAGGTTTGAAATCTATTGCAGCTTCTTTTCGTTGAGCTGGAGTAATCGGAGTTGGCGCTCCAGTTAATGGATCTCCGCCTGATGCGGTCTTTGGGAAAGCAATTACTTCACGAATGGATTCAGCACCCGCAAGCAATGCGCATAGTCGATCAATTCCAATAGCTAAACCGCCATGTGGTGGTGGCCCATATTGGAATGCATCAAGAAGAAATCCGAATTTACTCTCTGCTTCTTGCTCAGTTAAACCAATAACTTCAAATACATCCTTTTGAATTTGTTGGTCGTGAATACGAATTGAACCTCCGCCCAATTCAGTTCCGTTCAGAACAATGTCATATGCATAAGCAAGAGCACTTGCAGGATCTGACTTGAAACTCTTGGCAAATTCTGGCTTTGGCCCTGTGAATGGATGATGAACTGCAGTCCAACCACCGTTATCGGTAAGTTCGAACATTGGAGCATCGACTACCCACAGAAATTCCCACTTGGAGTTATCAATTAGATTGCGTCTTTTGCCAATTTCTAATCGCACAGCACCGAGCAACGATTGCGACTCTGACTTTTCACCTGCTGCAAAGAAAATTGCATCTCCTGGTTTTGCTCCAGCTTTTGCTGCTACTCCAGCAATTTCACTTTCAGATAAGTTCTTTGCAACCGGTCCACCAAGGGTTCCATCAGCTTGAACCAAGATATACGCCAAACCCTTTGCACCGCGAGCTTTCGCCCAATCTTGCCAAGCATCTAACTCACGTCTAGGTGAATCTGCACCACCAGGCATAACTACTGCACCGACATACGGTGCTTGAAACACTCTGAAAGTAGTACTTTTAAAGAAATCAGTCATTTCAGTTAATTCGTAACCAAATCTCATATCTGGTTTATCGGATCCGAAACGATCCATCGCATCTTTATAGGTCATACGAGGTATCGGTAATTTAATTTCGTAGCCCTTAACTTCTTTCCAAATTTGGAATAGTAATTTTTCAATTAAAGACAAGATATCTTCTTGATCAATAAAGGACATTTCAATATCAAGTTGGGTAAATTCTGGTTGACGGTCAGCTCGAAAATCTTCATCACGGAAACAACGAGCTATTTGGTAGTAACGTTCCATTCCCGCTACCATCAATAATTGCTTAAAAAGTTGCGGCGATTGTGGCAGTGCGTACCAAGAACCAGGCTGTAAACGAACTGGAACTAGAAAATCTCGCGCACCTTCGGGGGTAGATCTAGTTAAATAAGGAGTTTCTATCTCATAGAACTCTTCTTGTTCCATGATTCTACGTATTACAGAAGTTACTTTAGAGCGAAGTCTTAAATTAGCTGCAGGTTGTTCGCGACGTAAATCTAAGTAGCGATAACGAAGTCGAACCTCTTCAGAAATATCAGCATCGTCACCAGAATCAACAGGAAATGGAAGTGGAGCTGCTTCTGAAAGCACAGTAACATCAGTTGCTACAACTTCGATCGCACCGGTTGGCGTTTTAGCGTTTTCGGAACCTGTTGGTCTTGCGATTACTTCACCGGTGATTTTTAAACACCATTCGGCTCTTAAAGATCCGGCTGTGGCTTCATCGTTGATAACAACCTGACACCATCCAGAACCGTCACGTAAATCTATGAAAGCAACGCCTCCATGATCACGGCGCCGGGCAACCCAACCTGTAAGGGTTACAGTTTGGCCAACATGGCTGGAGCGCAGTTCACCTGCGTTATGGGTGCGAAGCATTACCTATCCTTAAAGTCCTTTAAGTTCTCAAACGTTGTTGATTAAGTCGCTAATTCTAACGCTCTTTGTCTGACCGGTAGACATAGTTTTTAACTCAACTTGGCCGCTGGAAAGTTCATTCTCGCCAAGAACGACGACATATTTGGCACCTGATTTATCGGCAGCTTTCATGGCACCTTTTAAGGCTCTATCACCAAAAGCTAACTCCACGACTTTGCCGCTATTTCTAAGTTCTACTGCAATACGCATTGCAGCTTCTTGAATATTCTTCTGATCGCCATTTGATGTCACAAGTGGTATCAGGAAGAGATCTGCATTACCTAAATCAACAGGAATAACGCTTTCTTCTTCGGCGGCCAGAATGGTTCTATCGACGCCTATTCCCCATCCAATTCCTGATAAGTCTTGTCCACCTAATTCACTCATTAATTTGTCGTAGCGACCGCCGCCACCGATTGCCGATTGTGCACCTAATCCAGTATGAACAAACTCAAAGGTTGTTCCAGTGTAATAATCAAACCCGCGGACCAATTTAGGATTTATCACATATTTGATTTCGAGGGCATCCAAATATTGCAATACTTTATTGAAATGAGATTTTGATTTCTCATTTAAGTAATCAAGTAAGACTGGCGCTTTATCCATTGCCGCAATCATCTCTGGACGTTTATCGTCAAACAAACGAAGAGGATTTAATTTAGCGCGAGCCGCTGTTGCTTCGTCTAAATCGAGGGTTTCATAGAACTTTAATAGTTCTTTGCGATGTACAGATCGTGATTCGGCATCACCAAGTGAAGTAAGCTCTAATCGGTAATTTCGAATTCCTATATTCTTAAAAGCTTGATCGGCCAACCAAATAACCTCTGCATCAATCAGAGGATCTTCCAATCCAATAGCTTCAATTCCTACTTGATAGAACTGGCGATAGCGACCTTTTTGAGGACGCTCTGCTCGAAAATATGCACCAGAATAAAAAACTTTTACAGGAAGTTGCCCGCGATCTAATCCATGTTCGATGACGGCTCGCATAACACCTGCAGTACCTTCGGGGCGCAAGGTAATCGATCTGCCACCGCGATCTTCGAAGGTGTACATCTCTTTGGTGACAATATCTGTTGATTCTCCAACACCTCGCGCGAATAACCCCGTATCTTCGAAAACCGGGAGCTCCATATATCTATATCCTGCTGATTTTGCAGGAGCACATAATTGTTCGCGCACAAATTCAAAAATTGCAGAGCGTGGCGGAATGTACTCACTTACACCTTTAGGTGCTTGAAAGTTCATTCTCATAACCTCTCACTATTAACGATACTGCTCATTAATCCAGTTCTTTTGGAACTATAGATTCTGTAGGAACTGATTGTATTTTCTCTCGCGCCCAATTGATGTTTCTGGACCGTGTCCGGGCAGAACTTGCATCACATCAGGTAGCGGAAGGACCTTTTCACGTAAAGATTTCTGCATCGCGCTCCAGGAACCGCCAGGGAGATCAGTTCTTCCGATAGATCCTGCAAAAAGCACATCCCCTGAAATTAAGAGTTCGCCATTAACCTCATACATTACTGAACCTTTGGTATGACCTGGTGCGTGAATAGCTCTAAATTTCAAACCAACTAAATCGAACTTTTGATTATCTGTCAGCTCGATTACTTCCTCAGGTTCTTGCCATTTAATACCTGATAATTGTGAAATAAATTCAGCGCCGTGCGCTCTCTCTGGATGTAAAAATAATTCACGGTCATTTGTGTGAATCATTGCTGGAATTCCATATCCCTCGCAAATTGGTTGCACGGAGAAGGTATGATCTAAATGCCCGTGAGTTACTAAAATTGCGACGGGTTTCAAATCAAATTCTTGTAACTTCTCCGCCAACTCCTTAGAGACGTTCGGCATCCCTGGATCGACCACAATGCACTCTTGGCCGCGACCCGTGCTTAGAATCCAGCAGTTAGTAGCAAAGGCCTGAGCCTGAAAGTTGGTAACCAGCATGGCTGGAGGGTAGCCTTTCTGACCTAACCGCCGTCACCTAGAAAGTTAAACCAGCCAGTTAAACACCGAGGTGACCTACAACGACAGGGCTAAAAGTTCTGAAGTGCAAATTAAGGAGTATGAAATGTCAGAGAATCCATCACAAGTAGCATCAAATATCAATCCATCTGCTGCAACTGCCTTGATTGGAGATCCTGCAAAATTCGGCTTTGTGGCCGATGATGGAACAGTATTTGTTCGCACTCCTTATGGCGATAAAGCAGTTGGTTCTTATCCGGGCAAAAGCGCAGATGAAGCGCTGCAGTACTTTGTTAGAAAATTTGAAGCTCTTGCCTCTGAAGTTGCAATTCTTGGCGCTCGAATCCGAAGTGGCGCGATGGTGCCAACTGATGCACACGAAGCTGTCAATAAACTTCGTCAAACAATTATTGATAGCAATGTCGTCGGAGACTTAGAAGCGCTACATGCTTCTCTAAATCAACTCCCTGAGATTATCGAGGGAAATCGGGCGCAATACGAAGCGAAGAAAGCTTTAGAAAGAGCCGAACGTGAGGCTCGCCGCGCTGATGCTCTAATTCAAAAAGAGAATATTGTTAATGAAGCTGAATCTCTGGCAGATTCAGAAAGTTGGAAAGCTACCGGAGAGCGCTTAAAAGAGTTACTTGATCAATGGAAAGCCGCCCCTCGTTTAGATAAGAAAGCGGATACTGAACTTTGGAAGAGATTTTCTGCTGCCCGAAATAAATTCGATAAGCGCCGACGAACCCACTTCGCTTCACTTGATGCAACACAAAAGAGCGTCTCTACAACTAAGAAGGCACTTGTAGAAAAAGCGGAAGCGCTTGCAAATTCAACCGATTGGGTTGCAACTGCGCGTGCATACAAAGCTTTGATGGATCAATGGAAAGCAGCTGGTCGCGGAAAGGCATCAGATGATGCAAAACTTTGGGCTAGATTTAAAAGCGCCCAAGATGCATTTTTTGCAGCTAAGAATGCTGACTTAGAAAAGCGCGAAGGCACAATGGTTGAAAATTTGGCTAAACGCGAAGCGTTACTTCCAAAGATTGAAGCTATTTTGCCGATCACTGATTTAGATAAAGCACGCAAAGAATTCCGCGAACTTATGGGCGAATGGAGCAAGATCGGAATGACCGATCGCACCAAACGCGCTGCTTTAGATGCTCGAGTTGATAAAGTTTCGGATGCAATTAAAGAGGCGGAAGCAGAAAAATGGCGTCGTAGCGATCCAGCTGCTAAAGCTCGCGCTAACGATGTAGTCGAACAGCTAACAAAAGCAATTACTGCTTATGAAGAGGCAGCCGCAAAAGCAACAGCGGCAGGCAATACAAAGAAAGCGGAAGAGGCTAAAGCGGCAGCTGAGGCACGAAGAGCTTGGTTATCAGAAGCTCAAAAAGGTTTGGCTGAGTTTAATTAATCAACTTTAATTGTTGGTAATTCGGTAAACATCGTAAACGCCTTCAACTTGTCGCACTGCAGCCAATACTGAATCTAAGTGTGTGGCATCTGCCATTTCAAAAGTAAATCTAGAGAGTGCTATACGATCTTTTGAAGTACTAACTTCAGCATTAAGAATATTAACTTGCGCATCAGAAAGTGCTCTAGTTACATCCGATAGCAACCTGGCCCTATCTAACGCCTCAACTTGGATTTTTACCAAAAAGATTGATGCCGCACCTTGCAACCATTTAACCAAAACAACTCGGTCCCCTTGATGTTTCTGTAAATCTTCAGCATTTACGCAGTCAGTGCGATGAACACTCACACCATTTCCTCGTGTTACAAAGCCCATGATTGCATCCCCTGGTACTGGTGTGCAGCATCGAGCAAGTTTTACAACTACATCATCTATTCCTTCAACTTCGATGGCGCTTGAAGTACGACGATTAATAGTTTCATTAGATGGTAATTCCATAGTTGGTTCGGGATGTGAATCCTCAACGCCCAACAAAATCTGTAACTTATCAATCACCGCAGCTGGTGATATGTGCCCATCGCCAACAGCAGCGTAAAGTGAATCTATATCTGGGTAACGTAGATCGTGAGCCAACTCTAGAAGTGACTGTCCAGCAAAAATTTTCTGCAGTGGTAGCCCAGCTTTACGCATTTGTCTTGCGATGGATTCACGCCCGGCATCTATAGCTTCTTCACGTCTTTCACGCGTAAACCAAGCTTTGATCTTATTTCTAGCCCTAGGACTTGCCACGAAATTTAGCCAATCTCTACTAGGTCCAGCTTGTGGATTCTTATTTGTAACAATTTCGATGACATCGCCATTATTTAATTTAGTTTCTAATGGGATTAATCGACCATTAACTTTTGCGCCGACAGTTTTATTACCAATTTCAGTATGTACCGTGTATGCGAAATCAACTGGTGTAGATCCGCCTGGAAGTGCGACAACTTTTCCTTTTGGTGTAAATACATACACTTCGGGGCTTCCCAAATCAAAACGAAGTGAATCTAAGAATTCGGATGGATCTTGAGTCTCTTGTTGCCATGCGTGAAGTTGTTGTAGCCAGAGCATTTCAGGAGTTTCACTCGCACTCTTATCTCCCTTCTTATATTTCCAGTGTGCAGCGATACCGAACTCTGCGCGTGCGTGCATTTCATGAGTACGAATTTGAATTTCTAGAGCTTTTCCATTTGGGCCGATTACTGTTGTGTGTAGAGATTGATAAAGATTGAACTTTGGCATAGCAATGTAATCTTTAAAACGGCCAGGGACCGGGCTCCATCTAGCGTGAATCGAACCTAAAACTGCATAACAATCACGTACATTTTCTACTAAAACTCGAACGCCAACTAAATCGTAAATCTCATTGAATTCACGTCCGCGAACCCGCATCTTTTGGTAAACGCTGAAATAGTGTTTCTGCCTTCCGGTTACAAACGCTTCTACCCCATCCCGTCCGAGATCCTCAGTTAGAGTTTTAATGACCTCTTCAGTCATTTTTTCTCGCATCGGATTACGTTCAGCAACTAAACGCGCTATTTCGTCGTATTTCTTAGGTTCGAGTACTTTAAATGAGAGATCTTCTAATTCCCATTTAACTGCGTTCATACCCAAACGGTGGGCTAAAGGTGCATAAATATCTATGGTTTCTCGAGCTTTACGCTGTGCAGATTCTGGCGCAACAAATTCCCAAGTTCGCGCATTATGTAAACGATCTGCAAGCTTTACAACAAGTACTCGAATGTCCCGTGACATCGCTACTACCATTTTTCGAACTGTTTCTGCTTCAGCATTTTCGCCGTAAGTTAATTTATCTAACTTGGTTACGCCATCTACCAATGAAGAAACCTCGTCACCGAAGTCATTCTTTAATTGAGTTAAGTTATAAGGCGTATCTTCAACCGTGTCATGTAACAATGCTGCAATTATTGTCGCTTTATCCAAACCTAATTCGGCAAGAATTCCTGCTACCGCAACTGGATGTGTTATATATGGCTCGCCGGATTTCCTCTGCTGACCTGTATGTGCATTTTCTGCAACTTCAAATGCACGTTGAATATCATCAGTACTTATTCCTGGGTGATGTAGACGGACCTCTGCAATTACCGGGGCAATTAAGTCCGTCATGACATCACAGGTTATTTGCGGCGGTTTTTGCGCTTCGGTTGATTACGTGGGCCACGAGCAATTGTCAAATTGGATGCGCCAGCCGTAACTTCAACAGGCACTGCGCCACTACGTGCCGCAACTCTCTTTGCAAGTGCTTGCATCGCTGGTTCACGCTCACGAAGTGTTGCCAAGATTGGAGGTGCAATAAATATTGACGAATAAGTACCGGCAGCTAGACCAATAAATAGAGCCAGTGATAAATCCTTCAAAGTACCAGCACCTAATAAACCAGCTCCAACAAAGAGAATCGATCCAACTGGTAGTAGCGCAATAAGAGAAGTATTCATTGAGCGGATTAATGTCTGATTAACAGCCAAGTTTGCAGCATCCGAATAGGTACTCTTTCCGGTTGCGGTGATTGAACGTGTATTTTCACGGATTTTATCGAAGACAACAACCGTGTCATACAGCGAATAACCAAGAATGGTTAGGAAACCAATCACGGTTGCAGGAGTTACATCAAAGCCAACTAAGGCATAGATTCCAACTGTAATGAAAACGTCATGTAAAACCGCAATAATCGCAGCGATCGCCATCTTCGGTTCGAACGCCATTGCTAGATAGAGCAAGACCACAACGATGAAACCGATCAGACCATAGAGAGCTTTTCTAGTAATTTCTTTACCCCATGAAGGTCCAACAATTTGCGTATCGATAGAATCAACAGTCACTTGATATTTTGCTGCTAATTGATCTTGAAGAGCAATTGATTGCGTACCTGTCAGTGAACCGGTTTGGATTCTGATTTGATCATTACCAACTGATTGAATTATTGGTTCTCCTGGAATTCCGGCGGCATCAACTGCTTCGAAGGCCGGATCTAAATTTGCACCAGCTTTAGTAACGGTATATGAAGCGCCACCTTTGAATTCAATTCCGAGGTGTAATCCTTGCAATGTTAGTGCGCCGATTGATAAGACTATTAGCAAACCTGAGAATGCATACCAACGCTTCTTCTTTCCGATGACATCAATAGATGTCTCACCTGAGTAAAGACGGCCACCTAGACTAGATAACTTAGACATCCTTATGCCTCCAATCCAAGGCTTTTACGCGATACACCTGTAATCGCGCTGCCTGAGTTATAGAACTTAGTTCGGCCCAATACTGTCATTAGTGGTTTAGTAAAGAAGAAGACCACTAGCAAATCGATAAATGTTGCAATTCCAAGCGCAAACGCGAATCCACGAACACCACCTACTGCAAAGAAGTAAAGTAGCGCAGCTGCGAGAATCGAAACAAAGTCCGCAACCAAAATTGTTCGGCGAGCACGTACCCATCCTGTTTCCACTGCTGAACGAAGAGAACGGCCTTCTCGAATTTCATCGCGAACACGTTCGAAGAAAACGATAAATGAGTCGGCAGTAATACCAATTGAAACAATAGCGCCCGCTATTCCTGCAAGGGTAAGAGTAAATCCGATAGTTTCGCCGAGTAATGCGAAAGTTACGTAAGTAAATGCCATTGCCATAATCAACGAACCAGCCGAAACTATTCCTAACCCTCGGTAGAAAGCGAACATATAAAGAAGTACTAGGAATAAACCGAGTCCGCCTGCAAGTAATCCCGCATGTAATTGATTCTCACCAAGAGTAGGTGAAATTTGCTGAACTTCACCACGATCGAACGCAAGTGGAAGTGATCCGTACTTGAGAACGTTGGCTAAATCTGAAGCCTCTACTTGAGTGAACGAGCCTGTGATTTGTGCATTTCCAGAAACAATCGCTTCGTTAATTCGTGGAGCCGAAACTACTAATCCATCAAGAACAATTGCTACCTGATTCTGCGGCGCAGGTAGCGATGTCACACGTTGTGTTAGCGCACCAAACTTTTTTGTTCCTTCGTTATCAAAGGTAAGCGCTACAGTCCAAACATTTCCAGCTTGAGTATCTAATCCAGCTGATGCTTTTGAAACTTCACGGCCTACAACCTCTGCAGGTCCTAAGATGTACTTATTTGCTGAATTTCTAGCGCAAGTAACAATGGTCTGCTCTGGAGTATCGCCGCCTAAATTCTGCCTTGCGGCATTAGTAGTGCAATCAATTGCTGCGTAGGCGGCATTTATTTCAGGGCTGACGCCAGCAACTGGAGTCGCATCTCCCGTGCCTGCTGCGGCGCCAGAAGTTGATTCAGCCAAAACTTGGCGGAAGCGAAGTTCGGCAGTATTTCCGACTAACTCAACAATTCTTCGTCCAGTACTTCCTGGAACCGAGATGACAATCTGTCTATTTGTGCCGCTACCCTGAGCAGTTACTTCAGATTCGGCAACACCCAATGAATTCACACGGCTACGAATAATTGAGACTGCTTGATCAATTGCTTCACTGGTAACTTTTCCGGTGTCGCCATCTGAAATTCTTGGCTGCAAAGTTACGCTTGTACCACCGCGCAAATCTAAACCTAGGTTAATTGTTGTGGCTTTTGTGAGCACTGCAGTTGCTGCGCCGATGATCAAGACCAACATCAAGATGATGAGAGTTCTGACTGGACGCTGGCCTTTCGCTCCCTGTGTATTCGTAGACATAGGGCGAGAGTTTATGCGTTAAGACCTAACTTTGCCTAAACATCGCATGAATTAGAGATGATCTAATCGAAGAGGCTCCACCCCTGTGGTGCGATGTGGCCCAAATGACTAAATCCTGCAGGGGTTGCCACTCTGCCGCGAGCAGTTCTTGCCATTAATCCTTGTCGAACTAGAAATGGCTCTGCTACTGATTCAACGGTTTCTACCTCTTCGCCAACTGCAATCGCTAATGTTGAAAGACCAACTGGACCACCATTAAAACGCTCCACTAATGCTTGAAGCACTGCTTTATCTAATCTATCCAAACCAATTAAATCTACCTCGTACATTTCAAGCGCTGCTTTAGCTGTCTCTAAATCAATCCCCTTGGTATTTTTTACTAACGCAAAATCCCTAACTCTACGAAGTAATCTATTTGCAATACGAGGCGTACCGCGAGAACGTCCAGCTATTTCAGTAATAGCTTTTCCGTCAATCGTCACATCAAGTAAATTTGCCGATCTTTCAATAATTCTAGATAGCTCATCAGGTTCGTAAAATTCCATATGTGCGGTAAAACCAAAGCGATCTCGAAGCGGTGGTGGCAATAATCCAGCTCGGGTAGTCGCACCCACTAACGTAAATCTTGGAAGTTCAAGTGGGATTGCAGTAGCACCAGGACCTTTTCCAACTACGACATCTACTCGAAAATCTTCCATCGCTAGATAAAGTAACTCTTCCGCAGGTCTTGTAAGTCTGTGGATTTCATCTAAGAAGAGAATTTCACCCTCAGAAAGCGATGAGAGGATTGCCGCCAAATCACCTGCATGTGTAATGGCCGGACCGCTTGAAATTCTAATTGGTGAACCCAATTCTTCCGCCAGAATAAATGCCAATGTAGTTTTTCCCAACCCTGGTGGGCCTGAAAGCAACATGTGATCTGCTGCTACTCCACGACTTTTAGCAGATTGCAAGAGTACGTTAATTTGATCTCTTACCCTTTGCTGACCAACAAAATCTGTTAAGGATTTAGGACGTAAGGCAAATTCAGTTGCGCTCTCTTCATTTCCTGTATTAGGTGAAACTATTCGTTCGCTCATTTACCTAAGCCTTTTTGGGTATTTGCATGCGCAAGTGCCAACTTGAGAAGCTCTGAGGGCGAATTTAAACTTAAATCATGCAGCGATTTTGAATCTCGATTCGCGGCAATTTCATTTATAGCCTGCTCAGCTTGCTTTCGCGTAAATCCAAGTCCTGTTAACGCATCTACTAACTGATCTCTCCATGAGAAACCACTAGCCCGAGTTGCTGGATGAGAAAAATCTAATTTGCCACTTAACTCTAAAATTAATCTTTGAGCGCTCTTTTTGCCTATGCCTTGCACGGCTGCTATTGCTGCTTCATCCTTGGCATTAACAGCACTTGCTAAATCATCAATGCTCATTGCAGCGGTGATTGCTAAAGCTACTTTTGGACCTATGCCAGAAACTGTTTGAACCAATTCGAAAAGTTCTCTTTCATTATTCTCTGTAAACGCATAGAGAGTCATGGAATCTTCTCGAACTACCATTGAGGTAAACACTAAATAGTCACGGCCAATGCCCAATTTGCCAGATGTTTGCGCAGTTATATGAACTAGATAGCCAACGCCATTTACATCGATAACTGCTTGATCCAATTTCAATGCTCGAATAGTTCCGAACAAGGTGGCAATCATCCGGCACCTCTCAGTGTCAGAAGGCGCTTCTTTTCTTTGGCGACAGCTCCCGCAATGCGATCATTGCCAGCTCCGCGCCACACATGGCAAATTGCCAGCGCTAATGCATCCGTTGCATCTACTGGCTTTGGAATTGTTTCTAATTTCAAAATTCTTTGAACCATCTGTGCTACTTGATCCTTTTTAGCACGACCACTTCCAGTAACTGCAGCTTTTACTTCAGATGGTGTATGCATCGCTACCTTTTTGCCCTCTTGAGCCGCTGCCAAAAGTGCGACTCCGGCAACTTGAGCAGTTCCCATTACGGTTCTTAAATTTGCTTGTGAAAATACTCGTTCAATTGCAATCACATCAGGATCGTGCATTGCAATCCACTGCCTGATTTGCGCATCAATTTCTAGCAATCGCTGTTCGATAGGTAAATCTGGCGAACTCTTTAGCACACCAACTGCAATTAGTGACATTTTTGTTGAATCAATGACGCCAATGCCGCAGCGGGTCAAACCCGGATCGATTGCAAGCACGCGCATGTCAAAAGCCTAAATTAACGGGCTTCGGAATGGTTAGAGGCTCGCTGCCTTTTCCATGACTTCATCTGAAACATCGAAATTTCCGTAGACATTTTGCACCTCATCGGAATCTTCAATCGCATCTATTAGATCAAATAGCTTCTTTGCAGTTTCAGGGTCTGTAACTGGAATCGACATGCTTGGCAAGAATGATGAATCTGCAGAATCGTAATCAATATTTGCACTCTGTAAGGCACTGCGGACTGCTACAAGATCTGAAGCTTCTGAGATGATTTCGAAAGTATCTCCTAAATCTTTAATCTCTTCAGCACCAGCTTCCAATGTGGCTTCCATGAGCGAATCTTCTGTAGCACCTGAACTTTTTGGTACAACAACTACACCTTTACGATTAAATAGATAAGATACTGAACCAGGATCAGCCATATTGCCGCCGTTTCGAGTTACAGCTACTCTCACTTCAGATGCGGCGCGATTGCGATTATCTGTCAAACATTCGATCATTATTGCAACTCCGGCTGGTCCGTAACCCTCGTACATAATTGTTTCGTAAGTCGCCGCACCATCTTCTAAACCGGCACCGCGTTTTACGGCTCTATCGATGTTGTCATTCGGTACTGAAGTTTTCTTCGCCTTTTGAATAGCATCATAAAGTGCTGGATTTCCAGAAACATCAGCCCCGCCATTACGAGCCGCAACTTCAATAGCCTTTGTTAATTTCGCAAAGTTTTTAGCACGTCTGGCATCAATGATTGCCTTCTTATGCTTGGTGGTTGCCCATTTGGAATGGCCTGACATTTAATAACACCCAACCTTAATTCAATTACTCTGACGATAATCTGCAATTCTTTTGAAATTCTATACGCGAATATTAGCGAGCCTTACATATCTCTTCAACGAAGTAACGGTGCACCGCGTGATTTTCGGTTAGCTCTGGATGGAATGAAGTAGCAAGAATATTTCCTTGGCGAACTGCAACAGGATGGCCATGAGAAGTTGCTAATACTTCTACACCAGACCCCACCTGTTCGACCCACGGAGCTCTTATGAATACACCATTTAATTTGCCTAACCCTGCAAATTCGATTTCGCCTTCGAATGAATCAACTTGACGCCCAAAAGCATTTCGTCTGGAAGTTATATCTAATCCTCCAAAAGTTTCTTGACCCTCAATCCCATCCAATATTCGATCTGAAAGCAGAATCAAGCCGGCACATGAGCCATAGACAGGAAATCCATCTTTAATTTTCTCTTTAATTAAATCAAATACGTTAAAAATGCGCGCTAATTTGGCAATGGTGGTTGATTCGCCGCCAGGCAAAACCAATGCATTTACTGAATTTATTTCGGCAGCAGTTTTTACAGCAATAGCTTCAACGCCTACTGCGCTTAAGGCTGCAATGTGTTCGCGAAAATCACCTTGTAGCGCAAGTACGCCAACGCGCATTTACCAGCCGCGTTCTGCCAATCGATGTGGCACTGGAATATCAGCAACGTTGATACCAACCATTGCATCTCCTAACCCACGCGAAACATCGGCCACTACTTTTGCATCTGTGTAGAAAGTTGTTGCTTTAACACAAGCAGATGCACGTTGAGCAGGATTTCCTGATTTGAAAATGCCTGAACCAATGAATACTCCATCTGCACCCAACTGCATCATCAGAGATGCATCAGCCGGAGTTGCAATTCCGCCAGCTGTGAAAAGTACAACTGGAAGTTTGCCGGTCGCTGCAACTTCTTTAACTAATTCATAAGGTGCCGCTAGCTCTTTTGCGGCGACATATAGTTCATCTTCGCGCATTGAAGTTAAGCGACGAATTTCGGATCCAATTGTGCGCATGTGTGTTACCGCGTTTGAAACATCGCCGGTACCAGCTTCGCCTTTGGAACGAATCATCGCTGCGCCTTCATTGATACGACGAAGTGCTTCTCCGAGATTTGTCGCACCACATACAAATGGAACTTTGAAATCCCATTTATCAATATGGTTTGAATAATCAGCTGGAGTTAAAACCTCTGATTCATCGATGTAATCGACGCCAAGTGATTCTAAAATTTGTGCTTCAGCAAAATGGCCGATACGCGCTTTGGCCATGACTGGGATTGAAACGGCTTTCTTAATTTTTTCAATCATGTCTGGATCTGACATACGGGCAACGCCACCTTGTGCGCGAATATCAGCAGGAACACGTTCGAGCGCCATTACGGCAACTGCGCCAGCATCTTCAGCAATCTTTGCTTGCTCTGAATCGACGACATCCATAATTACGCCGCCCTTGAGCATCTCTGCCATTCCGCGCTTCACGCGCGCTGTACCTGTGTATTCAGCCATGCTAGGAATTCTACTTCTTACTTGGTGGCGCAGTAAATTCGGGTGCTTGGTCCGTAAGCGCAACCCAAATCTGGCCGGCGGCCATCTTTATTTCATTTCCATCTAAATCGCTCCAGGTTGTTCCAGATGATGCATCAGGGCGATTCCATTTTGCCTTTATTGCAAAACCATCGCGTAAAACCCAACCTGTGCCCTCGCCCACAGTTATCGAAAGTGGGGTCACGCCACCTAATTTGTCTTGATATTCAGAGTCCGCAATAACAACAGTCTGAATAATGAAAGTAGAGGGAGAAATTTGAATTCCATCGCTTGTAACGTCAGCTTTTCCGTTATGCAAAAGATCCCAACTCTTACCATTCCAATTTGCTGAATAGCTTGCAGCAGGCCAATTGACTTTCACTGAAGAGATTTTTCTTCCTTTTTTTACCAAATCACCAAAGTTGAAACCGAAATCTTTTGTTGTTGCTACATCTAAATCAGCGATTCGCTTTTTGACTTCTGGGCCATAAAGAACCATGTCATAAGGTGCAATACGGTCTGGGTCACGAGTATAAATTTTCGGTGACTCATGCATGGCTCCGATGTCAAAGAGATTTGCCTCCTTTATGACCGGATATAACTTTGATTGGGCTCCAGAATAAAAGAAGGCCACTTTGCCAAATTGAGCTAACAAATCAATATCAGAGATTCTGGCGCTACGGACAGGGCCAATGTAGTCCGGTAACTTGCTTGAAAATAGCGCAGCTAATCTAACTAAGCCGCCTTCAACCTGTTCGATATATATCAAATCAGCCTTATCTATACCAACTTGAGGATGTGCTTCATTTGTGTCATCGATTTTCACGACCACAATAGGAGATTCCGGCACTTCTCTTACGGAAATTGAATTTCCTCCACCCGAACTGCAAGCTGCCAAAAAAAGTAGCGTAAAAGCAGCGACAACGTTCTTCTTATTAAATTGCATCATCTTCAAACTTATAGATACTTGGCAACGGTGCACGACCAGCTAATCTAAATAATTTGACAATTAATTTACGTCTTAATAATTGGGTTCGATTGACCGCTTCGACATGTAATTTCACAGCTACTCTAATTTTGTCCGTGACATCACTTAACTCTTTTAAGAGCGCGTCATCAGTGTTTTCATGTACGTTCATTAAAAGTAAACCTAGAGATCCCGTCAATCCACTTTCTGCTTCTGACCTTTCAGAAATGTCTGCTTCACGGGCTAAATGTGCTGCCTGATTCAAGATCAAGGCTAACCCAGGATCAGCAAATGAAGAGTGAGCAATTTCTAAAGCAATCGCTGCTCTTCTTTGCAGCAAACTATCTAACGCTGCCCAGCTAGTTTCGACACGATGATGGAGACGATCTAGTCGAGAAGCAGTGAATGATAGATACCAAAGAAAGAAGACCAATAGCGCAATATAAATTGTTGTCTGCGACATTATTTATTCCAGATCCTGTTCCATGGACGATTTTCAGATGCTAAGCCAACTTTACCGTTACCAACTATCGCCATCTCATAAACTTCAAAAATATCATTAGCAACAACTTCCCAATCAAATTTCTGCGCATATAGCTGACCAGAAAGCGCCATTTGATCTCTTGACTTTCTATCTCTTAGTAATTCAATTACTACCTTTGCCAGATCTGTCGAATCTTCAGATTGAAAAAGCTTTCCATACTTTCCATTTTCTAATACTGCTTCGAAGGCGGGGATATCAGATGCGACAACCGCCGCACCTCCGGCCAAAGCTTCAGCCAAAATAATTCCAAATGATTCACCACCGGTATTTGGGCCAATGTATGCACCGACCGAAGTCATGAAATCAGCCTTCTCTTCTTCACTTAACTTGCCAAGAAATTCAATTCGATTTCGCAATTGTGGATTGATATCCTCTAAGAATTCCTCAGGGTTACCTGGGCCTGCTACTAATACTCTGACATTAGGCATAAACCTACTGATAATAGGAAGTGCATCAATAAGTACTTTCAAGCCTTTTCTAGGTTCGTTAAAACGTCCCATAAACCCAAGCGTTTCACCGCTCCATTCCCTACGAACTTTTCCAAGCATTTTTTTTGTATAGATTCCATTTGGAATTACCACTGCGTCAGTTTCTAAATGAGCTTTTAATGTCTCTCGGGCTGCTTCACTTACCGCAATGCGTGCTGATAATTTTTCAATTACTGGTTCGAGAATTGGCACAATTGCAAAGCTAGCTTTCTGCTTCTTGGCAGATACATGGAAAGTTCCCACCATCGGTCCTTCCGCCGCCCAACATGCAAGTAGTGAGATGCTTGGAATAGCTGGCTCATGCAAATGAAGTAGATCAAATTCATTCTCAGATATCCATTGCTTAACTTTTGCAAACGCAATTGGTCCAAAAAGTACTCGAGCAACTGCGCCGTTATATGGAATTGCCAAGGGTTTGCCAGCATCTACTACCCATTCCGGCAACGATTGTTCATCTGCTGTTGGAGCGAGAACTGAAACTTTATGTCCTTTGCTGACTAAAAATTGTCTTAAATCCGAGATGTGGGCCTGTACTCCACCCGGTGCATCCCAACCATATGGACAAACAATTCCAATGTTTAAGGGCTTTTCAATCATTAATCCAAATCCTCTGAAGCATGTGCCAATCCACAGGAGTACGCTTTATTTGCCTTTCAAAAAAGTCTGCTTGGGATTGAACAGAGAGATTCAATTTTTCAAAATGAATCCGAATTGCAGTAGGCGTATATTCGATAAATGCACCGACTAAATCCACGTCAGCTTTTTTAGCAATTGCAACAGGTCCGACAGGCATTTTGGCAACTTTCCCAAAAAAATTAACTTCTTGTCCACTGCTACTTAAATCTCTATCTGCTACTAGCGCAACAATATATCCGTTTTTTGCTCGTTCGACCAAAGAGGGAAGAGTGCGCATATCAGTTGAGAGAACTTCTAACCCTATTTTTTCTCGATACTTCAGGAAAGCTTGAAATACTTTTTCCGGCTTTAATCTTTCAGCAACCGTAACTGCTTTATATCCACACTCTAGAAAATAAGCTGCGGCATGATCCCAGTTGCCGGAGTGTGGTAACGCAACAACCACTCCCTGGCCTTTATCTAAAGGGTTTGTGAGAATCTCTGAATTGACTAATTCGACATTGCGAATTATTTTTTCTTTACTCCAATCAGGCAATCTAAATGTGTCACACCAATAGCGCATATATGAGCGCATAGCATCTTTTGTCAGAATCTCGAGGGCCTCTCCGTCAAGATTTGAAACTAATGACATATTGCTTCGTAATCGCTTGATACTTTTGCCATTCTTTGCATAAACATAATCCCCAATTGCTTGAAATATTGTGTATGCCAATTTTTCTGGCAAAAGACGAACTAAGCGCCAACCTATTAAATAGGCGTATGCACTCACCTAGTTGCTCTCCAAACTATTGCCATGCGTTGGTAAATCGTGAAAATAGAGAGAATAAGAAGTATCCAGATTCCTGCATCGAGCGCCCAACTAAATCCAAATAGATGTAAGACTCCAAAGAAGGCAAGCATTACTAGTCTCTCAGTTCGCTCTGCAAAACCACCCTTACATTCGATATTCAAGCTTTCAGCTTTGGCTCTTGCATATGGAACTATTGATGAAACCGCAACCGTGACCATGCAAACGATAAAAAGCTCGTCGCCTTGTGAGTATAAATAATAGGAAAGGCCTAATAAAACCGCAGCATCAGAAATTCGATCTAATGTGGAGTCAAGAAAGTTGCCCCATTTACTTGCTCCTTGTTCGGAAATTCGCGCCATCGTTCCGTCAAGCAAATCAGTAAGTAGCGCCAAACCAATTACAAAAAGCGCTGCAACTAATTTTCCTTGCGCCAGTAGCAACCATGAACCAAGTACAACGATGAAAGTGCCGAATATGGTCATCATGTCAGGGGTAACACCCAGTTTGAGTAATCCTCGACAGAATGGCGTAATCATTTTGACTACAGAAGGTTTCATTCGCGCACTAATCACAGGTACATCGTAGGCTTTCGCCTATGGAAAACGGAAACCACTGGCGCTTATATGGTCATCCAAGTGCTGCCACTACAGCACTTTCACAGGCATTGAGCGCGAGCGTTTCCAAGGAAGTCGAAGCTGAAATAACTGCTGCGATATTTGTTATAAATGCTAGTTCTGGACTAGACCAAAACACAATCGAGTTATGGCATGCCTATGATGAATTGCTTATGCCAAGAATTCTAGTTGTTACAGGATTTGATGAAGGACTACAAGATTTTGATGATGCAGTGATGCTTGCAAAGAGATTACTAGATGATGTTGCTACACCTTATCTGGTTTTGCATGACGATGATGGCTCTCCATGCGCACTGATTGATTTGGAAACTATGAGAATAAATAATTACCGAACCGGCCAAATTATTGATGCTGAACCCGAACATTTTGAATTAGTTTCAGAATTTCGCGAAGAGTTCTTAGCGCAGCTAGAAGCAGCTGGACCCGATGGATTTTCTTCTGGAATATTCTTCCCTGCCATTCCGGTTTTGATTAATAATCCAGAATTCGAACTAGGTGTTGATATTGTAAAAAAGTATCTAAACCAATTACCAAGCTTGGGCTAAAGCATCTCTGGTATCTGTTAATAATTGTGGTAGCACTTTTGTTTGTCCGATTATTGGCATGAAATTCGCATCCCCAGACCAACGCGGCACTACATGTTGATGGATATGTGCGGCAACTCCAGCACCACTTATCGCGCCTTGATTCATACCTAAATTGAATCCAGCAGGATTAGAGACATTGCGCAAAGTCTTCATTGCGTGAGCAGTTAAATATGAGATTTCATTTCGTTCTGAATCAGTCAAATCAGTTAAATCAGAAACATGTCGATAAGCACAAATTAATAGATGGCCAGGGTTGTAAGGATAAAGATTCATGACAACATAAGCCTCTTTGCCACGAAAAACTACCAAACCATCACGATCTTCTTTTTTTGGAATTTCGCAGAACGGACACGGGACATCATTTGAATCTAAAGGTCTATTTTCACCACGAATATAACCTAAGCGATGAGGAGCCCATAGGCGTTGCCAAGCATCTGGCATACCTACGCCGCCCTCCAAATATTCCATTTAAACCTGCTTGCGATCTATGATAGTTTGCAGAATTTCAGAAATTGCTTGATCCACTGGAATACCGTTCTTCTGAGAACCATCTCGGAAACGGAAAGAGACAGCGCTGTTTGCTTGATCTTCTTCTCCGGCAATTAACATGAAAGGGATTTTCTCCATCTGCGCATTTCGAACTTTCTTCTGCATGCGATCATCAGATAAATCAATTTCTGCCCTAATTCCTTCAGTGCGCATCTTTGAAACAATCTCTTGTAAATACGGAGCGAAAGCATCAGCCACTGGAATTGCCATTACTTGAACTGGAGCTAACCAAGGTGGGAAGGCTCCCGCATAATGTTCTGTTAAAACTCCGAAGAATCTTTCAATAGAACCAAAAAGTGCTCGGTGAATCATCACCGGACGTTGACGAGATCCATCACTAGCCTGATATTCCATTTCAAATCGTTGAGGTAATTGGAAATCAACTTGAATAGTAGACATCTGCCAAGTGCGACCAATCGCATCTTTTGCTTGTACTGAAATCTTTGGGCCATAAAAGGCGGCGCCACCCGGGTCCATTACCAATTCTAGATTCTGTGCTTCGGCGGCTTTTCTCAACGTTTCTGTGGCTGCATCCCAATCTTCATCCGAACCAACATATTTCTCTGGATTCTTAGTTGAAAGTTCAAGATAGAAATCTTCCAAACCATAATCACGCAATAAGTTAAGTACAAAGGTAAGCAGTGAATCTAATTCATTTGCCATCTGCTCCTTGGTGCAGAAAATATGAGCATCGTCTTGGGTAAATCCACGGGCGCGAGTTAAGCCATGCACTACACCTGATTTTTCGTATCGATAAACTGTGCCGAATTCAAATGCGCGAAGCGGTAACTCCCTATAGGAACGACCGCGCGACTTGTAAATCAAAATATGCATCGGACAATTCATTGGCTTCATGTAGTACTTCTGGCCAGGTTTCTTGATTGTGCCATCTGCATGGAGTTCTTCATCCATAATCATTGGCGGATACATACCCTCTGAATACCAATCCAAATGGCCAGATACTTCAAAGAGAGTTGATTTCGTCAAATGAGGTGAATAAACAAATTGGTAACCCTCTTCAGTATGACGTTTTCTAGAGTAATCCTCCATCGCCATACGAATAACCCCGCCTTTGGGGTGAAAGACAGCTAATCCTGATCCAATTTCATCAGGAAACGAAAATAGATCTAATTCATTTCCAAGACGGCGATGATCACGTTTTTCTGCCTCTGCTAATAAATCTAAATAAGACTGTAACTCTTCTTGGGAAGACCAAGCCGTTCCATAAATTCTCTGCAACATTGGATTCTTCTCGGAGCCTCTCCAGTATGCAGCTGCAGTACGCATCAACTTAAATGCTGGAATATGTTTTGTGGAAGGTAAATGCGGGCCGCGACATAAATCTGACCAAACAGGCTGTCCGTCACGGCCTAGATTGTCATAAATAGTTAGTTCTGATCCACCAACTTCTACTGAAGATTCATCTACTTCATCATCTGGATTTGCTTTGATCCCAATAAGTTCGCACTTATAAGGTTCGTGCGCTAATTCCTTGAGTGCATCTGCTTCATTAGTGACGCGACGTCGAAAACGCTGGCCATCTTTGATGATTTTCCGCATCGCACTTTCAAGTTTCTCTAAGTCATCAGGATTAAATGGACGCTCCGGGTCAAAGTCATAATAAAAACCATCTTTTATCGGCGGGCCAATACCAAGACGTGTCTGAGAGAAAACTTGTTGAACTGCTTGCGCCATCACGTGGGCTGTTGAATGTCGTAGAACGTTTAATCCATCTGGCGAAGAGATTGAAACACCTTCTAGTTCATCCCCATTTTTTAAGTCGGTCCATAGATCTCTTAGCTCTCCATTTATTCGGCAGACCACGATTTCCTTGTTGTCAGCGAAAATATGGGTTGGCTTTTGGTCCGAAGCAATACTTTTAGCTTGACCATCAACCTTTATGGAGATTTCAGACATAGTGAAAGTCTACCTAACGCCCTCGAAATTCGTTCATCAATTTATGTATCTGAGCGCACTTTTCAGGATCAATTGATAATTTCCGTCCACTAATTTCTCCAATATTTTGGGCATTTCTCAAAGAAGTAAGCAACAAGCCCGATTGAACATTCTCAAGTTCAGAAAACTCGATCCGTCTAACCTTTGCTAAACCAGCTTCCAAAACCAAAGCTCGAACTACTCCGTTTAAAATTCCACTTGATAAAGGTGGCGTAACCCAATCACCATTGATTTTCAAAAGTAAAGTGGCGATTGTGGTCTCTGCCAACTGTCCATCAGAAGTAACTAATATTCCGTCGTCGAATCCTTCTGACTTGACCGCATCTAGCAGCTCCAAATTTTTATACGGGTACTCCTTATTTTTAATCTCATAATCAGAAGAACGCGCATCGATAACTTTCAAACGCGCGGACACCGTTGGATCTTCAAATTTCACATATGAGATTGAGAAATTACCTGACTTATCAAAGTGCCAACGTAGTCGCCCAAGATTAAAATCCTCCGCACGCACTACTTGATAGCTTTCAGTCGCCACAAACTCTTCTGAGGGTATCTGAAAACCTAATTTTTCGGCAGTTTCTTTCGCTCGACAATGATGTCTATGTAGCGCAAAAATTTGACCATCCTCTACTCTGATAGTTTCAAAGATTCCACTTCCAGAAGCCCAGTTATCGCCAATATTCTTCATACCAATTGGCCCCCTGCAATCGCCATTAATCTGGCAGCTTTCAATTCAGTCTCTTCCCATTCAGCTTGAGGATCGCTTGCCCAAGTAATTCCAGCGCCAGTCCCAAATTTTATTTTTGTTCCATCGCTCCAAAAAGTTCGAATTGCAACTGCTAAATCTGCTCTATCACCATGAATCCACCCAAATGCACCGCAATATGGGCCACGGTCGATAGCCTCATATTTCTTAATTAATTTAATAGCAGAGCTTTTAGGAGCGCCGCTTACTGAACCAGGCGGCAAAGTCGCCTTAAAGATCTCATTCCAGGATATTCCTGGAATTAAGGTGCCCTCTACATCGCTTACTAGATGCTCTAAGCCAGGTAGAACTTCTATATCTAAAAGTCTAGGTACAGTAATTGAATCTTTTATACAGATACGTCCTAAATCATTACGCATTAAATCTACAATCATAATATTTTCAGATTCATCTTTATCTGGAAAAGAACCTGTGCTGCCTAGCTTTCGCGTGCCTTTAATAGGAGAAGTTTTAATGAGATCTCCGTTTCTTTGCAAAAAAGTTTCCGGCGAAGCCGATGCAATCTCTAGTCCTGGAACTTTTAAATATCCGGCATATCTAGCAGGGTTGCTAGCAAGAAATCCTGCCACCAGGCCTTCGATACTTTCTTCGGCTTCTAATGTAAGCACGCGACAAGCATTGACTTGATAAACATTTCCTAACGCAATTTCATTGCGAAGATTTTCGACTAGTTGGCAATAAGTATCTTTAGTGTGGCTGGATTTCCACTCTTTTAAATTGCCATTTGCGAAAGCTTTTAGAGGACGATATTCATTATGCCAATCGGCTATTTTTACATTGCCAAATTTTGCTCCAGTAAAGGTGCCATCAAATGTAGTTGAGATTGCCCAAAAACCATCATCGATATCTGCGGGATTATTTGTGGTGGCAATTAATTCGGTTGCTAATTGCCCTCCCATCCAGAAATAACCGCTCTCCATGCAGGTGAATTTAGCGCCTTTGCAACTCTTTTTGCGCTGCCCTAGCCTCTTAGGCTAGATTTTCCCTCGCAAGTTTGCGGACGTAGCGCAGTTGGTAGCGCGGAACCTTGCCAAGGTTCAGGTCGCGGGTTCGAACCCCGTCGTCCGCTCCAATTATTTCTGAAGCACTTTTATTTTTTACCATTGGTGGAATGGCCGAGAGGCGAGGCAAGGGACTGCAAATCCCTCTACACGGGTTCAAATCCCGTTTCCACCTCCATTTTTTCGGTATGTAAAAATGGCTACATACTTTTTTCTTTAGGAGAAATAAACTTCAACTATGACAGATGGACCGAATCGACCTTGGGGTCGCTACGAAGTACTTCAAGATCTTCCAACTCATAAAGTTAAATCAATCTGGGTAGATCCAGGCAAACGTCTCTCACTACAACGTCACAAATTTAGAAGCGAACATTGGTATGTTGTTTACGGAACTGCTGAAGTTCAAATTGATGACAAGATCATCACTATTGAAGCTGGCGATACCGTTACTGTTCAAGCAAATCAGCTACATCGCATTGGTAATAGTGGCAAAGTACCGATGTTATTCATTGAAGTTCAAACCGGTACTTACTTCGGCGAAGATGACATTGAGCGCTTAGAGGACGATTACGGTCGCCACGATTAATTAGGATATTATTTCGTTCCTGCCCCGACCCGGACGATTGGCTCAGCGGTAGAGCACTTCCTTGACATGGAAGGGGTCACTGGTTCGATCCCAGTATCGTCCACATCTAAGAAAAGCTAGGAGTTTTCGATGAAAGCAGTCGTTGCCGAAAACTTAGTAAAAACTTATAACAACGGAAAAGTCCGCGCCCTTGATGGACTTTCATTAGATGTTGAAGAAGGAACCGTACTTGGAATACTTGGTCCTAACGGAGCCGGTAAGACAACAACTGTTCGAATACTTGCTACTTTATTAAAACCTGATTCTGGCAAAGCAACCGTGAGTGGAATTGATGTACTTTCAAAACCAGATGAAGTTCGAAAAGTCATTGGTTTATCTGGCCAGTATGCAGCTGTAGATGAAATTCTTACCGGATACGACAACTTGGTGATGTTTGGAAAGCTTTACCACCTTGGCGCTAATTCGTCAGTGAAACGAGCCGATGAATTACTTGAGCGATTTAATTTAACTGAAGCTGCTAAACGCCCAATAAAAACTTATTCAGGTGGTATGCGCAGACGTCTAGATTTAGCAGCATCATTAATTGTAAAACCTAAAGTGCTCTTTCTTGATGAACCAACTACTGGATTGGATCCAAGAGGTCGCCAGGATATGTGGGGAGTCATTAAAGAGTTAGTACAGGACGGAACCACTCTCCTATTAACTACGCAATATCTTGAAGAGGCAGATCATCTAGCAAATGAGATTGCAGTAATCGATACCGGAAAGGTAATTGCACGTGGCACTGCAGATGAATTAAAACGGAGAATCGGTGGAGAGCATTTAGAGATTGTGGTCCAAGCTAAAGAGCTAAATGATGCAAAATCAATTGTTGAACGAGTTGTCAACACCAAGGTAGACCTAGATGAGTCTTTAAATTCCATTGCAGCTCCAGTTTCAACTGGTACCGCCGCTCTTGTCGAGGTAATTAGCGCGCTAAGTGCCGTCGGAATTAATCCCCTTGATATTGCTCTTAAGCGGCCATCTCTAGATGATGTTTTCTTAGCACTAACTGGACACAAGGCGGAGGAAAATAAATGAGCGCAATCTCTGATGCCCTGATAATTACCCAAAGACAACTCCGACTTTTAACTAGAGTTCCTGAAGTTCTAATTTTCTCAACAATTCAGCCGGTCATGTTCGTGCTTCTCTTTCGCTACGTATTCGGTGGTTCAATCGATACTGGGCAACCTGGAGGTTATGTTCAACTTCTAATGCCAGGTATCTTCGTTCAAACAGTTGCATTTACACTTGCGAGTACCGCATCGGGTATCGCTGAAGATATGCAAAAAGGATTAATTGATCGGTTCCGGTCTTTGCCAATTTCGCAATCCGCATTTGTAGTTGGAAGAACTTTGGGAGATGCATTACTTAACGTAGTTGTTTTAACAGTTATGGGTATTACTGGATTTATTGTAGGTTGGCGACCAAGTAGCGGTGGATTTCAAGTTTTTCTAGGTTTTCTATTCTTACTCTTCTTTGGATACTCCTTATCTTGGATTGGCGCTATCGTTGGATTGTCAGCGCGCGATTTTCGAGTAGTCCAAAACGTAAGTTTCTTAGTAACATTCCCGTTGACATTCTTATCGAATGCTTTTGCTCCAACAACTGGAATGCCAAAACCGCTGCAATATGTTGCAGAGTGGAATCCGGTTTCTACGATGGTTGCAGCATGTCGAGAGCTATTCGGAGTAGAGAATCAGTTTGGAGTAACTGCAGGATCATTCCCAAGCGAGCAACCATTGATTACATCCTTGATTTATATTCTCTTGATATCTGCAATATTCGTGCCATTAGCTCTTCGCAAATATCGTAAATCGTTTGGTTAAAATCTACCTAGCGTTATGAACTTCTAACCAAGTACTTTTAACGCGATCAATATCTCCTTCAGGTGATATTGAATCTATAAAGGAATTAAACGAAGTGCCACTATCTCCAAGTTGAACTAATTGATGCGGTCGATTCTTTACGAATTCATTAATGTTTGAATGAATAGTTTGTACATACAAACGACAGAGCTCTACCTCTTCTTCTGGTGTCCAATCCCCAGGCTTCATCAAAATTCCATGAGCGAAAGCTCTAATGATAGAAGATCGATAATCGCTATTTCTTAAACGATGTACGAAGCTATCGACAGTTTGATTGAAATCTCTACTTAGATGAACATATAAAACGTTCTTGTCATCAAAACGTTCAGCCATGCTTCCTAAAAACCAAGTTAATCTATTGTCAGCTTCGATATGCGAAGTCGGGAAATTGAAACGCTCTTCACCAATCTTTCCACCGCGTGATTCATGCGCAGCAGTGTAATTAGTTAGATACTTACAGGCTTCCGCAAAGGTTTTGGAACCAGAACGACCAGGACTTAGCACAAATATATGATCGTATTTCAAGAACGCCTCCGCTAATAATCAATCTTGCTTGGTTTGCCAACGATATAACTTGCACCAGCTTGTAACAAGCAAATCACTACTACGCCATACATCGCGATATCCCAACTATTTGAAATGTCATGGAGTTTAGCCATGAAATAGGGACCGGTAGCGCTTAGCGAATAACCAAATGCTTGCATCATCGTTGAAAGATTTCGGGTAGCTTCGGGACTATTGGATTTTAGACCAGCCATCATTAACGCCAATGGAAATGCAATTGATATACCAATATTCGAAAGTGAGAGCCAGATGAAAATTACCCATCCAGTTTGAACGGTGACCATAAAGAAAGAGAAAGCGGTAAATAGCGAAGTTAAGATAAGGATTGCTCTTTGACTACCTGACTTTTCAAAGTAATGGGGAAAAATTACTCCGACTGCCGAGCCAATAATTCCTGATAACGATAGCGCAATCGCTGCGCTGCTTAGTGTGAAATTTTTAGTCGTAAGAATGGTTGGAAACCAAGTAGCAGTCGCGTAGAAAGTCATTGACTCTAGTCCGAAGAAGAAAACCAAAGCCCACGCTATAGGATTTTTGAAAGCTTTCGAACGCCAAAATGCAGGAGCAACGAAATTATCATTGAGAACTTTTGTATCTTTCTTAATCCACCAATAAATAGTGGTTAATACTGAAATTGCAATCCATGGGACCATAGACATACGCCAAGAAAGTGAATTTATTTCTGCCAAAGGAACTGAGATTGCAACTGACACTGCAGCTGCTAATCCCATTATGGTGACATAAACCCCTGTCAAATATCCTGAATCATTCGGTGCATGCTCTTTTACCCAAGCGGGTAATTCGTAATTCATCACCGCAATCGCTAAGCCCATGCATAGCGCAAAGAGATAAAGCCCAATCAAGCCAGTGGTCGCTCTTCCGATCATTGCTAACGTCAGGGCAGTTAGTGCTAATTTAATAATTCGATTGCTGGAACCAAGTTTGGCAACTCTCGACATTACTAAGCTAGTCGCTGCAAAACAGAGAATTGGCAGCCCTGCCAAAATCGATAAAGCCGAATTACTTAAATTGAAGTAGTTTTTTAGAATTGGAATTAATGGCCCTATTAAAACAAGGCCAGCGCGCATATTCAAAGCAGCCAAATAAATTGGCAGGCCTATTTTATTTCTCGAATTAAGCAATTGAATTACTTGTGTGTTCCTTCGAATTTACGCTGCTCTGCCAACCAATCCATAAGAGCAAAAAGCACACCTGAGATTACGAAGGTGAGGTGTATGTAAATTCTCCATTTGGTACCGTCATGGACCATATCTTTTCCCGACAGTTCGATGAAATCTTTCAATAATTCGATGACCGATATTGCTACTAGTGAGCCAATTAATTTGATCTTTAATCCACTGAAATCAATTGTTCCCATCCAGTGTGGACGATCATTTGAATTTCTGGCTTCATCTATGCGGGAGACAAAATTTTCATATCCAGCAAAAATCACCATCAAAATAAGATTTGATAGCAACGTTAGATCAAGCAGCGCTAAAAGCGCGAGCGTGAATTGATGTGAATCCATGTCACCAATATCAGTAACCAGATGCCAAAATTCCATGATGAATCGATAACCAAGTAATCCAAGCGCTCCAACTAACCCAACATAAAGTGGCGCCAATAGCCATCTTGATCTAAAAAGAATAATTTCGATTAGGTGTACAACTTTATTCATCATCTTTCCTTACTCTGGCTTTGCAATGCTTTGGTAGGTAACTGCTGCTATGACGCCACCTAAAATTGGGGCAAAGATATAGAGCCACGCATTGCTCCAATCTCCGGAAATTAAAGCTGGACCGAACCAACGCGCTGGATTGAGCGCCGCTCCTGTAATTGGACCAACTGAGAAAATAATTGCCGTGATTGTCAACCCAATTGGTAAACCCGCTATTTTGGCAACGCTACTTCTCTTATCTACTGCAACGCCAAAAATTACAAAAAGTAAAAATGCGGTGCCGATTACTTCAGCTAGGAAACCGGCGCCAATGGTAGTTTCAGATGCAATTGCAGGTAGGCCATAACCGTTTTCTTTGCCATAAATATAGCAAAGCGCAAGCGAGGCAACTGCGGCACCAGACATTTGCGATGCCACGAAAATTAGAAATTCCTTTATATCAATTTTCTTTGTCATAAGCATCGCAGTTGAGACTGCTGGATTGAAATGAGCGCCAGAAATTCCAGCTAGCGCAGATACCATAACAAAGATGGCAAGACCGTGAGCAAAAGCCACTCCAATCAAATCCGCTTTACCAGAAACTATTGCTCCAGCTCCTAAGAATATTAAAGTGAATGTTCCTAGGAATTCTGCAAAAATCTTTTTGCTCATCTGGCTCCTTATAGTTTAGCTAACCAATCTTTATACGATTCTGAGAGCTGCGTGACTTCCTTTAACTGCGTAATCTTCCCACGCTCACCAGATTTGGCAGCGAATAAATCCCT
>JBEAMP010000123.1:0-4002 GCA_041165905.1 Actinomycetota bacterium | reverse complement strand
TTATCAATCTAGGAAGGTTAGATGGAACCTTTACTCTTACAAATCTAGGTTCTTCGTTCTTTTGTTTAACTAGAATTCCCAAGTTAAGAGATAGCCCTGAAATGTGTGGGAAAGGATGAGCGGGATCTACGGCAAGGGGTGTCAAAATTGGAAGGATTTCACTAGAAAATTTTTCAGTTAATTCTGACTTTTCTGAATCCGAAAGCGAATCCCAGCCAACTCTTTGAATTCCGTGCTTTGCAAGATCTATATTCAATTCGTTTGCTAACAAGAAACTTACGCGCTTATTCAATTCTTTTACTCTTCCGTGAATTTCGCGCATCAATTCTTTAGGAGTTAAACCTGAATTCAAATGTCCGTGCTGACCTCGATTGATTCTGCGGCGCAATGCAGCTACTCGAACCATAAAGAACTCATCAAGGTTTGAGTGAAATATGGATAAAAATTTAATTCTCTCAAGAAGCGGAATGGATTGATCCTCGGCCATTTCCAAAACTCTTACATTGAAATCAAGCCAAGACAGCTCTCGATCAATCAATGGGGTATGGCCCGGTTTCACGCAGGAAGCGTTTCAATTGAAAGTGAATTCCAGATGAAGTCTGAACCTAACCTGGCTTAACGAAAGTGGAAGTTTAAAGATCTGCCGGTGAAGCCATTGTTCCCTTTAAGGCTGTTGCAGCAGCAACTAAAGGCGATGCCAAGTGGGTACGTCCACCTTTGCCTTGACGACCTTCGAAATTTCGATTGGAGGTTGAAAGACTACGCTCTCCTGGCTTAAGTTGATCTGGATTCATGCCTAAGCACATTGAACAGCCGGCGCTTCGCCACTCTGCTCCCGCTTCAATAAAAACTTTATCTAAACCTTCTGATTCGGCTTGTAAACGAACGCGAGCTGAACCTGGCACGACTAGCATGCGCAGAGAATTAGAAATTTTCTTACCCTTTAAAATTGCAGCTGCAGCGCGCAAATCCTCAATGCGACCGTTAGTGCAAGAGCCCAAGAAAACGGTATCTACCTTTATTTCTTTCATCGGCGTGCCAGCAGTTAGACCCATATATTCAAGCGCTCGCTCTGCCGCACCGCGCTCTTCTGGATCTTTCATCTCTGCAGGGTTAGGGACTTTCGCATTTAGCGCAACGCCTTGACCTGGGTTAGTTCCCCAAGTTACAAATGGTGAAAGTTCGTCAGCATTTAAAGTAACTTCGGCATCAAATTTTGCATCTGCATCTGTATATAGAGATGACCAATACTTAACAGCTTCATCCCATTCTTGGCCATCTTGTGGAGCATGTGGCTTGCCTTTGATGTAATCAAAAGTTGTTTGATCTGGCGCAATTAATCCTGCTCGTGCACCTGCTTCAATAGACATGTTGCAAATAGTCATACGAGCTTCCATGGAAAGCTTTCGGATGGCTTCTCCGCGATATTCCAAAACATAACCTTGCCCGCCACCAGTTGAGATCTTTGCAATCACTGCAAGAATAATGTCTTTTGCAGTTACGCCCTCTTTTAAAGAACCTTCAACATTAATTGCCATCGTCTTAAATGGTTTTAATGGAAGAGTCTGAGTTGCAAGGACATGCTCAACTTCAGATGTACCAATTCCAAATGCAAGCGCACCGAAGGCACCGTGAGTTGAAGTATGCGAATCTCCGCAGACAATGGTCATACCTGGTTGTGTTAAACCTAATTGCGGACCAACAACGTGAACAATTCCTTGTTCAACATCACCAAGGGAATGGATACGAACTCCAAACTCTTGGCAATTCTTACGAAGCGTATCTACCTGTAATTTTGAAACTGGATCCGCAATTGGCTTATCTATATCAAGAGTTGGCACATTGTGATCTTCGGTAGCTAAAGTTAAATCTGGGCGATGTACTGGTCGATTGGATAAACGAAGTCCATCGAATGCTTGAGGGCTAGTGACTTCATGAATTAAATGGAGATCAATAAATAATAAATCTGGTTCGCCCTCTTTATGGCGAACAATATGATCGTCCCAAATCTTCTCTGCAAGTGTCTTGCCCATTTTTAAAAGCCTTTCAGCGCCTTTATTTGCTTTCCACATTTTGAGATGCTAATCTCATGCCGTGGACAGCAAGAATAGCGGAGTTGGCGTATTAGATAAAGCCGTCAGCATTTTGGCTGCGCTTGAAAGTGGTCCGCATTCGCTTGCAGAGTTAGTTGCCGTGACCGGTATCGCACGTCCGACAGCCCACCGATTGGCAGTTGCCCTTGAGCACCATCGATTAGTTTCAAGAGATTTAACTGGGCGATTCATTCTAGGTAAGAGAAATGGCGAACTTGCCGCTGCTGCTGGAGAAGATCGATTACTTGCAGCTGCCGCACCTGCGCTTGCTGCGCTCCGCGATGCAACTGGAGAATCTGCGCAACTTTATAAACGTCAAGGCGATCAAAGAGTTTGTGTTGCTGTTGCAGAACGTCTATCTGGTTTACGTGACTCGGTTCCAGTAGGCGCCGCGTTAACAATGCAGGCTGGATCTGCTGCACAAGTTTTACTTGCTTGGGAAGATTCAGAGAAGATTCATCGGGCACTTGGTAAAGCAAGATTTACTGCAGCTCATTTAGCAGCAGTTCGACGCAGAGGTTGGGCTCAATCAGTCGGAGAACGCGAAGCCGGAGTTGCATCAGTATCTGCACCAGTTCGTGGGCCTAACAATAAAGTCATCGCAGCTGTTGGTATTTCTGGGCCAATTGAAAGACTTGGTCGACAACCAGGTCGTTTACATGCTGCCGCAGTTGTCGCGACTGCAGCAAAGTTATCTGAATATTTAGCAAAAAATAGTAATTAATAGCGATGCGGGTGCTCAGAGTTAATTACTCTGATTGTATGAGATTTTGCCCGCATCACTAACGATTGAGAAGTCATACAACGTTCAGTAAATCTAACTCCATCAAGTAGCTCACCATCTGTAATTCCGGTTGCGGCAAAGAAAATGTCATCTCCTTTGACCAAATCCTTAGAAGTGAAAACTTGCTTAAGATCTAAACCAGATGCCATTTCTATTTCTTCTTTTGACTGTGGAGCAAACATCCCTTGAATTTCACCACCCAGACATCGCATGGCACATGCAGCAATAACACCTTCGGGAGTGCCGCCAATACCCATTAATAAATCTGCTCCGGTATTTGGCCTTGCCGCCAAAACAGCACCTGCAACATCCCCATCAGTTATAAATTTAATGCGAGCACCGGTGGCTCTTATTTCATCTGCTAACTTATTATGACGTGGCCGGTCTAGAAGGACCACAGTTATGTCATAGGCCGGGACTTTCTTAGCTTTAGCAACTTTCTCAATATTTACCGAGACTGGGGCAGTAATATCAATTACCTCGGCAGCTTCTGGACCGGTAACTATTTTGTTCATGTAAAAAGCGCCGCTGACATCAAACATTGCTCCACGTTCTGCCAGCGCAATCACTGAAATCGCATTATTCAAGCCTTTAGCGGTCAATGTAGTTCCATCAATTGGATCGACTGCAACATCACAATTCATGCCGATGCCATTGCCAACGATTTCACCATTAAAAAGCATTGGTGCTTGATCTTTTTCGCCTTCGCCGATTACGACAATGCCATTCATATCTACTGTTGAGATCATCTTTCGCATTGCATCAACTGCCGCTTGATCTGCATCTTCCTTTGCACCACGACCAACCCATCGTGATGCTGCAATTGCAGCTGTTTCTGTAACGCGAACTAATTCAAGCGCTAAATTGCGGGAGTTAATATCCACGCACTAACAGTAGCCCCGAAGGGATTCGAACCCTCGTAGCTGGCTTGAGAAGCCAGAGTCCTAGGCCGCTAGACGACGGGGCCCTAGATTTGAAAAATAAAAACTATATTAAGTTTTTTAGCTGGGGTACCAGGACTCGAACCTAGACTTACTGAACCAGAATCAGCAGGGCTGCCAATTACCCCATACCCCAATAGTCCTCTTTTGACCTCTTTTAAAAGGACGGGCGAAGTTTACCTTT
>JBEAMP010000122.1:0-4207 GCA_041165905.1 Actinomycetota bacterium | reverse complement strand
TAAGTATTCAAAGTTCGCTTACCAATATTGCAGATGGCGATTATCAATTAGAACACCTACTTACCTGGCTGCCGTTACCGCAACAAGCAAATCAAGTATTAGATTTCTTTGGTCGCTGGACTAAAGAACGCCAAGCACAGCGTCGAGATATCGCATATGGACTTACATCGCGCGAAATTTACGAAGGTCGCACCGGTCACGATTACACCATCACTCAAATTGCTCTAAACAAGGGCACCGATTTCCAAAACGGCGAAGCTTGGTCAATGGGAGTTGCTTGGAGCGGCAACAATATTCATCACGTTGAAAAGTTAGTTGATGACAATATTTCAATTGGCGCTGGCGAACTATTGCTACCTGGCGAAATTATTCTTGCTAAAGGTGAAAGCTATAAATCACCAAAGATTATTGCGTCGTATTCCGCAGAAGGTTTAGATGGCATTACCAATCGCCACTACGCTCATATCCGGGCGCGCGATAACCATCCAAAAAAGGCGCGACCACTTACATTAAATATGTGGGAAGCGGTTTATTTTGATCATAACTTTGAAAAGCTTTCTAAGATTGTAAATAAAGCAGCAGAGATTGGCGTCGAACGAGTTGTATTAGATGACGGCTGGTTCGGTGCTCGCCGTGATGATCGCCAAGGTCTCGGTGATTGGGTGGTCAGCAAAGAGGTCTGGCCTAATGGGCTAAAACCGCTTGCGGATCTAG
The DNA here is from genome assembly GCA_041165905.1 of Actinomycetota bacterium. GTDB lineage: Bacteria > Actinomycetota > Actinomycetes > Nanopelagicales > Nanopelagicaceae > ZLKRG08. The sequence goes on along the minus strand of JBEAMP010000122.1, from coordinate 3,493 downwards.
TTACTTCAAAAGGCATGGAATTTGGCCTCTGGTTTGAAGGCGAGATGCTCCAATTAGATTCCGATGTTTATCGCGCCCATCCAGATTGGTTGTTACAAGAACCAGGTCGCATGCCGATTACTGGCCGCAGACAACAAGTTATTGATTTAACCAAAGCCGATGCTTTCAACCATGTATTAGAGCAAGTCGATGCTGTTTTGAAATCATGCAATATTTCTTACATCAAATGGGATCACAATCGTTCAATATCAGATCCAATTAGCGATGGCCGCCCAGCTGTACATAATCAAACTCTTGCAATTTATAAAATGTTTGATGAACTAAAGCGCCGCAATCCAGGTTTAGAGATTGAAAGTTGCAGCTCTGGCGGTGGACGCGTTGATTTAGGAATGATCGAACATGCAGATCGTTTCTGGACTTCAGATCAAAACGATCCACTAGAGCGCCAGAGCATTCAACGTTGGAGCGCGATGGTAATTCCGCCAGAACTTCTGGGTACTCACGTTGGTCCAACACATGGCCACCAAACACATCGCACTGCAGATATTTCATTCAGAGTTTTAAATGCGCTCTTTGGTCATGCCGGAATTGAATGGAACATTCTGGAAGCAACTGAACACGAAATTGCCACACTTAAGAGCTTTATTAACTTTTATAAAGCAAACCGCGCGCTATTACATTCAGGCAACATCTCTCGTTCTGATGTTGGCAACGGATATCTGTACGGAACTATTGCGCAAGATAAATCAGAGGCGATTTTCACTTACATGCAACTTATAACTACCGAAGGATTTGCACCTTTAGTTGCACACTTACATGGATTAGATCCAAAACGTCGCTACAAAGTTAAAGTTGTAGAAGAGCTATCTGCCACCGATTATCTTCAAAAGAGTTTCCCGGGTTGGTGGCCAGAGGTAATAGCAACTGGCGCAGAGCTCTCAAAAATCGGTCTTGAGATGGCAGTACTTCGCCCAGAGCAAGGGCTGATGCTTCACCTTAAATCTCTTTCTTAATATCTTTGAAATCGCCCCAAACTGACCATTTCACGCTAAGAAAGTTCGAAAAACTAGGCAAAGTCCCTAGAAAAACCACCTAAACAGGCGTAGTTTCACCTCACTAGTTTTACTCAATCGACCTAGGAAATTAGACGTAGCTAGTAGAAAAGGAAGTTCAATGACGAACGAAAAAGACGTTTCACGACGTTCCGTTCTAAAAGGCGCAGCCGTTGGTGGCGTCGGCCTTGCAGCAGGTGCAGGTTTACTTGCAGGTTGCAGCAGCAAGAATGAAGATCCAGTTACCTTCACAGTTCGCGGTACCAGCGAATCAGGTATCAAGATTGCACAAGCAGTTAATGATGCTTACACAGCGAAGACTGGAATTAAAGTTACACAGCAAGCAGTGGAATCAGATCCATTCCAGAATGGTATTTCTCAATACCTACAAGGAACACCTGATGACGTATTCGGTTGGATGGCTGGATGGCGCACAAACTTCCGTGCATCACAAGGGCTACTTCATGATGTTTCAGATAACATCAAGAACCTTGGCGATCAGCTAACTTCTGCAGTTATTCAAGGTGCAACAAATCCTGAAGATAGCAAGCAGTACATCATTCCTACTACTTACTACCCATGGGGTCTTCACTATCGCAAGTCAACCATGCAAGAAATCGGACAAGATCCAGAGAATATTGCTACATGGGATGACTTGATGAAGATCATGGAAGCAACAAAGAAGAAGGGCCTAGTCGCTTACCCAATGGGTAATAAGGGCGGTTGGGAAGCAATGGGTACATTCGACGTAATCAACGCACGCGTTAATGGTTACCAGTACCACATCGATCTTCTAAATGGAAAAGCAAAGTGGTCAGATGCAAAGACACTTGAAACATTCAAGCACTTTGCAATGCTAGTTCCATACATGAATCCAAATAAGAATGACATCGAATGGGATGGCATGCGCGATCTTCTTCTACAGAAGAAGGCTGGCGTAATGATGATGGGTTCATGGTTCGCTAACGACTTCTTAGCTCAGTCACAAGCTGACTATGACGATCTATGGCTAGTTCCATTCCCAGAAATTAATCCAGAGTTCAAGCGCGATTCAATCGATGCTCCTCTTGATGGTATCTGCGTATCTGCAAATGGCGCTAACCCAGAAGGTGGCGCAGCTCTTGCAGAGTTCTGGGGTTCTGAAGAAGGTATGGTTGCAGCACAGGGTGCTGGCGATACCTCACTTTATGTAAACACCAAGATGGATACATCAAGCTACGACGCATTCAATACACAGAAGCTTGCAGTTATTGCGGAAGCAAAGAACATCATGTTCTTCCTTGATCGTGATTGCCGTAATGACTTCGCAGCAACTGTTGTTGGTCCAGCAATTCAGAACTTCTTGAAGAATCCAGCGGATATCAACAAGATTACTGAATCAATGGACGAGCAATGGGCAGCGCTTCCTGCACTGTAATATCTCTTTAATCGCTCTTTAATTGAGTGGTTATTTAGACTATATTGCGTTTCATGACCACGGCGGCGACGAGTGAAAAATCTCGTCGCCGTCGTGCTGCATTTAGCCGACAAGATCGCGCAACTTTAACTGCCTTTGTCGGCGTTCCGACTGTTCTACATATCGCCCTAGTTTGGGTGCCAGCTTTAATGACAATCGGTTTGTCATTTACTTATTGGAATGGTGTCCAACTTTCAAATATCCGCTGGGCCGGATTAAATAATTACATCACCATCTTTACTAAGACCGATGTCTTCTGGGATGCGTTATGGCATAACGTGGTCTGGTTAATTTTCTTTACCGTAATTGCAACTCCACTTGGCGTTTTACTTGCCTATCAAGTTGATCGCCAAATTCGCGGTCATAAAATTTATGAATCAATTTATTATCTGCCGGTAGTTCTATCTCTTGCCGTTATCGGAATCATTTGGCAGTTCATGTTGGGTCCAGGTGGTTTCTTCCAAGGAATCATGGGTAAAGGAATCGAAAATGCGATTCCGATTTTTAGTGATGATCGTTTTAATACTTGGGTTATTTTGGGTATCGCCTCTTGGCGCCACATCGGCTACATTATGTTGCTCTATTTAGCTGGCCTAAAAAGCGTGGATCCATCACTTCGCGAAGCAGCCTCTATCGATGGCGCCACTGAATGGCAGGCATTTAAGCGGGTAATTTTCCCTTCTCTTGCCTCAGTTAACACCATCGTCATCGTGATCACCGTGATCGATTCACTTAGAGCTTTTGACTTGGTTTACATTATTTATGGAACTTCAACGGGCTGGCCGATCTTAGGTATGTTGGTCTTCCAGAATATTTACGGACAATCAGCATCCATGCTTGGTGCCGCTTACGCAGTGGTGCTGCTGGTGCTAAGTATTACCCCGATTATTTTCTACCTCCGAACCGTATTTAAGGATGAGAAATAATGGCTGTCGGCGATAAGAAATATAAGAATTCACAGAAGCGCAAAGACGCTTTCATCTCT
>JBEAMP010000121.1:0-7208 GCA_041165905.1 Actinomycetota bacterium | reverse complement strand
GCCCTTGTAGCCCAATGGCAGAGGCAGAGGACTTAAAATCCTTCCAGTGTGGGTTCGACCCCCACCAAGGGCACCAGTTCGAAGTGGAATAACGCGCCCCCAAGGCGCGTTTTCTTAATTACCGAAAGACCTGACAAGGAGTCATTAATGAACAGCAGTAACCCGGTACTAAATCGATATAACCGTCGCGGTTATGCCTCGATGGGTAATTCAAATGTTGGCACAACTGGCTTCAACACCAGCTATGACGCTCAAGAAGGCGGACAGCTAGAAGATCTATATAACGCACCAGCAGCATCATCAATGCGAACCGGTCGCATGACTATGGACGATGTTGTAACACGCACCTCAATGCTCTTTGGAATTTTATTGATTACAGGTGCATTCGCATGGAGTGCAAATTTAGGTGGCGGCGTTCTAATTGGAAGTTTAGTTGCTGCAACTGTACTTGGATTTGTAATTGCATTCTCTCGCAAGGTGCGTCCCGCGCTAATACTTACTTATGCAGCATTAGAAGGCATCGTAATCGGAACCATTTCTGCAGTTTATGAATCAGTGTATCCAGGAATTGTAAGTCAAGCAGTACTAGCAACTGCAGTGGCATTTGCAGGTGTGCTTTTTGCATATCGCTCTGGCAGAATCCAAATTACTGATCGCGCGAAGAAGATTGCGATGGGCGCCATTATCGGTTATCTAATCCTTGGTGTGGTTAATATTTTTGGCGGAAACTTCATCTTCAACGGAACATTTGGTCCGTTCGTAGCGCTATTTGGTGTTGGACTTGCAACATTCTTCTTAGCTATGGATTTTGATCAAGCAGCAAAAGCAGTTGCTATTGGAGTTCCTCAAGAGGAATCATGGCGCGTTGGCTTTGGGTTGATGGTCTCAGTCGTTTGGCTCTATTTGGAAGTATTGCGTTTGCTATCAATATTGCGCAATAACGATTAATTTAAAAATAAAAACCCCCGAGAAATCGGGGGTTTTTATTTTGTAGAAACTAACCTAATTGCTCTCCAGAAACTTCTTCTCTAGCCTTCTTGTAATCCTCATTGGTTCTCAATCTGACCTCTTTTAACATCAAAGCCAAGAAAATTCCCATTGCAGTAACTGGGGCAGCCGATACGAAGACCACATGGAATGAGTTAACAAAGGCCTGTAGAACCGTGTTCTGCACCTCTGTAGGCAGAGTTTTAATCAATGCCGAGTTATTTGTGAGCGCTTCAAGTTTAGATTGATCAAAATTAGCAATTGCATCCGGATTTGATTTTGCAAGTTCTGCAAAACCAGATTGCATGTAATGAGCCAATCTATTAGTAAGAATTGAGCCAAATAGTGCGGTACCAAACACCGCGCCAAGTGAACGGAAGAAGGTATTTGAAGAGGTAGCAACTCCCATGTCGCGCATTTCGACTGAGTTTTGCAGCGCGATGACGATTGTCTGCATTGATAAACCAAGTCCCATTCCAACTAAAACCGCATAAAGCGCTACCTGCCAATAAGGAGTATCAACTTTAAGTTGGGTCATCAATATCAATCCAATTGTCATTATTGAAGTACCGGCTACTGGAAAGCGCTTGTAATGACCATGTTTTGAAATCGATTTTCCAGAGTAGATAGACATTGTCAAAATTCCAAGCATAAGTGGAATTAATTTGATACCAGCATCAGATGCGGAATAACCTTTTACGACCTGTAAATAGAGTGGAATCATGACAATTGCGCCGAACATTCCAGCACCAATTACTGCACCCAATATTGAAGTCACATTAAAAGTATGATTATTAAATAAGTGCAACGGCAGAATTGGTTCTTTCGCTCGCTTCTCTTGCAAGATAAAGAGAACAGCCACAATCAAGCCGATAATTAAATAGATGATAGTACGTGCATCTGCCCAACCATTTTCTGGCCCATATACAGATAGTGTTAACAAAATTGGCACTACTGAGCCAACTAATAGAAGTGCGCCTAGGTAATCAATAGAGTGCTCACGTTTAATTTTTGGTATATGAAGCACGATTGAAGTAACAACCAATGAAGCTAATGCAAAAGGTACATTGATGTAAAAAATCCAGCGCCAGCCAGTTATGCCAAGAATTTGTGGATGATCGGAGAAATATCCACCGAGCAATGGTCCAGCCACAGATGAGAGTCCCCAGACTGCTCCGAAATAACCTTGGTATTTGCCACGATCACGTGGCGGAACAATGTCTCCAATAATCACAAATGTAAGCGCCATCAATCCGCCAGCACCCAATCCTTGCAAAGCGCGAGTGGCAATCAGCTGTGTCATATTCTGCGAAGCGCCTGCCAAGATTGACCCGAGTAGGAAAATTACAATTGCAAATTGAAAGACAGGACGACGTCCATACAAATCTGAAATTTTTCCATAAAGAGGTGTCGCCGCAGTTGAAGTAAGTAAATAAGCAGTTACAACCCAGGTGTAATGATTAAGCCCATTAAATTCTTCGACAATATTCTTAAGCGCGGTTGAAACAATAGTTTGATCAAGAGCGGCAAGTAATAAACCAGTCATGAGGCCACCCATGATGATCATGATCTCTTTATGGGTATGCTCTTTATGCTTTTCGTTTATATTTTCGTTAGACATTTCCTTAGACATAAGTAGAGAGTAACGCTTTAAACGAACGGAACCGCCTCAAGAATTGCCACTTGAAAGGTTTTTCCATTTGGCGCTGTATAAGCAACAGTTTCTCCGACCTTTTTGCCATTTACAGCGCTACCTAGAGGTGATTTTTCCGAATAGACATCTAAATCACCCGAAGAAATTTCTCTAGAGCCTAATAAGAACTTCATTTCATCGCCAGCAAAATCAACTGTGACAATCATTCCGGGACCAACTACACCAGCTTCGCCAACCGGTGGAGCTCCGATAATTGCATGTTCGAGCATATGTTTTAACTGCTTAATACGTGCTTCGTTCTTTCCTTGTTCTTCACGAGCAGCGTGGTAACCACCATTCTCTTTTAGATCTCCTTCAGCGCGAGCAGCTTCAATCTTCTTAACAATTTCAGCGCGCTTTGGACCTTCAAGCTCGGCAAGTTCTGCTGCTAATCGATCAGCAGCTTCTTGAGTTAACCAGGTCTGAGTCATTTGCTCTCCATAAGATGCGAAAGTTTATATTAATTAGCAGGGTAGCAGCGAACTACATCGGCTGATACGGAATGCACACGGGTGGGAATCTGGGTAGTTACTCGTAGTGATTTCTCGCCAGCTGGTATTCGGTGGACTATCTCACCAACGACATACTTATCAAAATCCACAGCAGTAAGTTTGCAATCAATTGCTTGATTTGGATCATTTCGAGTTATGTCGAAAGTAATACCCATAGATTTTTCATTTATCTCTTTAAAAGAAATTAGATTCACAGCAACAGTCGGATTGGAGTGATGTGTGGCGCTCCAAAAAAGCCACCCTATTAGTAATGCAAAAATTAGATACGGAATCACGCGCAAAGGGCTCTTTTTACGCCCATATCTATCATCCATATTTAGCTGGCCACTCATAGGCGGTATTCTCTCACCATGAACAATCTGAATAAAACCAATTACGACGTAGGCGTAGCTGGATCTATCACGATGATTTTCTTGACCGTGGCAGTCGTACTCTTGCTGCGCAGTTTTTATAAGCGATTCAACAATGTGCGCAAGGACGATCAGAAGTAGTCTGAATAAAAATGAAGAGAATTTGGCAGTGGCTTATTACTGCCTTGTTGGTTGCAATTTTCCTTTCATTGGCAAATTGGCAATGGAACCGCGCTGATGAATTAAAAAATCCAGTTGAAATCGATCAAACTATTATTCCAATTGATTCTCTGATAACCCCAACTGGTTCAATTACCGACGAATCTGTCGGACGTAGAGTTTCTATAGAAGGTAAGTTTGTTAGTAGTTGGATTGCTCCAAATCAAGACAAAGGTAGAGATTGGTCAGTAGGGTTATTTCAAAGTAAAGACAATGCGATGATTTTGGTGGTTCGTGGATTCTATAAGGAAGTACCAATCACAGATCAGCAAATCCGATTAATTGGAAATTTAGTGCCACCGCAAAGTAAAGATGTTGCAGAGACAAAAGGAAATCAAATAGGTCGCGTAGATAGCGCATTATTTGTAACAAAAACAGATTTGCCTTTATATGCCCCTTTCATCCAAGCAATTAGCGAAGAGCCAAGTTCCGGCTTTGAAATAGTGCCATTTGAAATGGGTAATAAAGTGCCCGGTTATTACTGGCAACATATTTCCTATGTGGTGGTCTGGACCTTATTCGCTATCACCGCTATTTATTTGCTGCTCTATCAGCGCAGATTGGAAAAGAATTCAGATAAGGTGCAACTATGAAATTTGATTTAGTTTCTCGCTTCAGATTCATGGCGATTGTTGCCGGAATTATGTCTATATTGCTCTGGTTTGTTTATATGCCAGTCAAATATCTATTAGAGAATGAGAGCCTGCATCAATCAACAATTTGGATCCCAATGGTGCACGGATACTTGTATCCAATATATGTTCTCTTTGCGATTCAATTATCTGTGGCAAAGCGCTGGAAAACCATCAATATTCTTGGTCTGATTCTGGCCGGAACACTTCCAATAGCGTCTATCTGGGCAGAACGATATGTAGTCAGAAAGTATGGCAATTAACTCAATCAAGAAATTGATTAAGTCGCTTCTTTATCCTTGGTATGAGAAGCGGTTATTACGTAAATTAGATTTCACTCAGACTCCACACCATATTGGAATTATTGTTGATGGCAATCGTCGTTGGGCAAAGCAGAATACAGTTGCCACCAAAAGTGGACATCAAGCTGGTGCCAATAAAATTTCTGAATTTTTAATTTGGTGCGAAGAGGCGCAGGTAAAAATTGTGACCGTCTGGTTACTATCAACCGATAATTTCAAACGTAGCCACAAAGAACTCGAAGAACTGTTAAAAATTATTTCCAATGTGGTTGATGAACTTTCAGCGACTAAGCGCTGGAATGTTCGAGTAGTCGGTGCTTTAGATGTATTGCCAGATTGGATGGCAGAGCAGTTTAAGAATTTACCAATCAATTCTGGTTCAAAACTAGATGTAAATATCGCAATTGGTTATGGCGGCCGTCGTGAAATTGTTGATGCAATCAAGTCTTATCTACATTTTGAAAAAGAGAAAGGCGCTTCACTTGAGCAAGCAGCTGCCGAATTAAATGATGAGGTAATCTCTAAATTTCTTTACACAGCGGGGCAGCCAGATCCAGATTTACTAATCCGCACATCTGGTGAACAACGTTTGGGTGGCTTTCTTCTCTGGCAATCAACACATTCTGAGTTTTACTTTTGCGAGGCTTACTGGCCAGATTTTCGCCATGTAGATTTCCTGCGCGCCCTACGCTCTTACTCCCAACGCCAACGCCGCTTCGGGAAGTAATTCATTCAATTTTCCCCCACGCGCTGGGGCGTGTCGTGTCCGAAATGTCTAAAGGTGGGCGTAACTTTTAACTGCTTTCCCCGCTTGGTTTGATGAAAACTCAATATTTGCAAAGCTTAAGGAGCAGAGTTGTCCGCAACTAATTCTAGAAAGCGTTCCAAGAAGACATATGTACTTGATACCAGCGTACTTCTGGCAGACCCCCAAGCTCTAAAACGTTTTGCAGAACATGAAGTAGTCATTCCAATTGCGGTCATTGGCGAATTAGAAACTAAACGCGATCATCCTGAATTAGGTTTCTTCGCTCGCGGCGCACTTCGGGCGTTAGATGAACTTCGAATTCAAAGTGGTCGTTTAGATCAACCAATTCAAATTACCGAAGAAGGCGGAACACTATCCGTCGAACTCAATCACACAGATTTAAGTTCTCTGCCACAAGGATTTTTACGCGATGGAACAAATGATTCCCGCATCTTAGCTATTGCAAAGAACTTAATGTCCGATGGAAAAGAAGTTGTACTTGTTACTAAAGATTTACCACTTCGCGTAAAAGCTTCATCGGTTGGAGTTGAAGCAGAGGAGTATCGCGCAGAGTTAGTAATGAATTCTGGCTGGACAGGAATCGTTGAAGAAACTGTTCCAGGAAAAGTTATCGACGAACTTTATGCACACGATCGAACTCGCCACGATTTTGTAGAGAAATATCCAGTGCATACTGGTGTGGTTCTACATTCAGAGAAAGGCAGCGCACTTGCCAGAATTACTGCAAGTGGCGAATTGCAATTAGTACGCGGAGATCGCACTGCATTTGGATTACATGGCAGAAGTGCAGAGCAAAGAGTTGCACTTGATCTACTTCTTGATCCAGAAATTGGAATAGTCTCTTTAGGCGGAAGAGCCGGAACTGGAAAGTCCGCTTTAGCGTTAGCTGCTGGACTTGAAGCGGTAATGGAGCGGCGCCAACATAAGAAAGTTGTAATTTTTAGACCGCTCTATCCAGTAGGAGGCCAAGAGCTTGGCTACCTACCTGGTTCGGAGGGAGAGAAGATGTCTCCTTGGGCGCAGGCAGTCTTCGATACTTTAGGTGCCTTAGTTAGCCAACCAGTAATCGATGAAATTATTGCTCGGGGACTAATTGAGGTTTTACCGCTAACTCATATCCGTGGCCGCTCACTTCATGATGCCTTCGTAATCGTCGATGAAGCTCAATCTTTAGAACGGGGAGTTCTACTGACAGTGCTATCTCGAATCGGCCAGCAATCTAGAGTGGTCCTAACCCACGATGTCGCTCAGAGAGATAACTTGCGAGTTGGCCGCCACGATGGCGTAGTTGCCGTCGTTGAAACCCTCAAAGGTAACCCGCTCTTTGCACATGTAACCCTCACTCGAAGCGAGCGCTCGCAGATCGCCGCCTTGGTAACGGAGCTACTTGAGGGGCCAATCGCGCTTTAATAGAACTTGAGCCTACGCTCGAAAATGTGACGAAACCCTAAAAATCTCACACAGACAAATAAGGGCAAATCGGACATATCCCGTCCTGACCTGCACTTTTGTCGACCCAATTTCATTGTGGAGAAAGATTTTTCCACCAATATGCGGGTCGTAATTTGGAGATGTCGGTGCTGATTGAAAGCCTATGCCAGTGCTTGAGGAAGCTCGGGCTATTTCGGACAGGATTAGAAAGGCAGGTGAGGCAATGAAGATCGATCGCTTTTATCAAGCGCTCGTAGCTCGTCGCGCTCGCGCTGCCCTAACCATGGTTGCAACCATGGTCGTAATCTCTTCA
>JBEAMP010000120.1:0-6221 GCA_041165905.1 Actinomycetota bacterium | reverse complement strand
CCAGAAATTCCTGCTAGTTGGAGCATCTCTCGTGCAAGTAGTACAGTCAATTCGATTACATCTGCTGGCCCGCCGCCTGCTAAAACTTCTACCGATTCACGTACTTCAAGTGCATTTCCTGCAGTTAAACCTAGAGGCACATCCATAGCAGTAATAAGAGCTTTTATATTTACACCAGCGCTTTTTCCAATTTCAACCATAACTGTTGCTAATTCACGAGCTTTAGCTGGATCGCTCATGAATGCACCGCTACCTGTTTTCACATCAAGTACCAATGAACCTGTGCCCTCGGCAATTTTCTTGCTCATAATTGAAGATGCAATTAAGGGAATAGCTTCGACAGTCGCAGTAACGTCTCTTAGAGCATAAAGTTTTTTATCTGCAGGTGCCAAACCAGATCCAGCCGCACAGATAACTCCACCGGTTTCTTGTATTACCTTAAGCATCTCTTCGTTGCTTAATGATGCTCTCCAACCAGGAATTGATTCCAATTTATCTAAAGTTCCACCAGTATGTCCAAGCCCACGACCTGAAAGTTGCGGAACTGCTGCTCCACATGAAGCAACTAGTGGCACTAATGGCAAGGTAATTTTGTCGCCGACCCCGCCCGTTGAATGCTTATCTACCGTTGGTCGATCCAACATCGACCAATTCATACGCTCGCCACTTCGAATCATGGCATCGGTCCAGCGACTAATTTCGTGCCGCTCCATGCCATTTAGCAAAATCGCCATCGCAAGTGCAGACATCTGTTCGTCAGCTACAAGTCCACGGGTGTAAGCATCTACAACCCAGTCAATCTGGTTATCATTTAGAACTTTACGATCTCGCTTCAATGCGATGATCTCAGGTGCGGTGTAGCGCTCTGACATTTATTATTACTTAAGATCTTCCGGACCAAATGCCCATGGCAACATTGCAGACATTTTTTGCGGTCCATCTGGTGTCATTAAGAGCGCCTCTGGCCCACCATGTTCGAAGAGCAACTGTCTGCAACGCCCACAAGGGGCTAGGAAATTTGAATCTCCACCAACACAGACAATTGCAATTAACTTTCCACCACCAGTTGTTGCAAGGTTTGATACCAAACCACACTCTGCGCAAAGTCCGACACCGTATGATGCATTTTCTACATTACAACCTTCGACAATACGTCCATCATTTACAAGCGCTGCAACACCAACTGGAAAATTAGAGTAAGGAGCATAAGCTTTTTTCATAGCTGCAATTGCGCGTTGATGAATCTCTTCCCAATTTATATCCATTACTTGCCACCACCTTTGCGATACGGCACTCCATCAGCTGCTGGCATACGTAACCGTTGAGTTCCGAGTCCAAGAACTAGCAAAGTTACGATATAAGGCGTCATTGTCACGAATTGTCCTGGCAACTCTGTAAAAGTGATGTACAACCAGATTGCAAATATTGCAACTGCCAAACTGATCACTGAAGTTGCAAACTTCTTCTTCTTTAAGTTAAGGAAAGCGAAGAAAATCATTGCAAAAGCAAGTAACATCAAGAGCGAATGAATTGCAGTGGCGTCACGAAGCTGTAGAGCATCTGCAAAGCCAAACAGTCCTGCACCTGTCATCAAGCCTCCTGGGCGCCAATTACCGAAGATCAGCGCCGCAAGACCAATATATCCACGTCCACCAGTTTGATTCTCTTGGTAATGATTAGCTGCAACAATTGCTAAGAAAGCGCCGCCAAGTCCAGCAAAACCACCTGAAATGATGACGCCGGCATATTTCATTTTATAGACATTGACGCCAAGTGATTCAGCTGCGGTTGGTGCCTCTCCTGCGCTACGTAGTCTTAATCCAAAAGCGGTATGCCAAAGGAACCAATAAGAAAGTGGAACTAGCGAAATCGCAATAACAGTTACATATGAAACTTCTCCGGTTAATCCGCGCAAAATAGAGAAAGTATCTGAAATCAAAAACCAATTCTTTTCAGCAATGCTGCCAAATAAATCTGGGCTTTGCCAACCAAAATAGATTCCGCCCGAGAGAATTGGCAGACCGTTGGTTCCGATTGCTTCTATATCTGGTGACTGAGATGGTCCAACCCAGGTGCCATTTTTATAAAGAATCGTCGAGATATATCGAACCAAACCAGCTGCGATGATATTAATTGCTACACCTGAGACCACATGATCTACGCCAAAACCAACGGTTGCTATTGCATGTAGTAGCGCACCAAGCGCGCCCATGAAGATACCCGCGATTAATCCTGCCCATGGTCCATGTTTAGAGCCAATGTAACCGCCGCCCCATGCGCCCATAATCATCATTCCTTCAAGGCCGATATTTACTACACCCGAGCGTTCAGAGAAGAGACCACCTAGGGCAGCCATTGCAATGGGAACTGAGAGTAAAAGCGCGGCCGATGCAGTTCCGGCACTAGTTAAATCATTAGCGCCAGTAACTAATTTAATTGTTGATAATGAAAAAACAATCGCAAATGCGTAGAGCGAGATGCGCGAGACTTTACTTAGATTACGCATTTGCCACCGCCTTTGCTAGCTCGTTAGAAACTACTTTCACTTTGTACCTACTAACGACTTCAAAAGCAATCACGGAACTCAAGAGAATTGCGCCTTGCATTATGAAGTAGGTCTCTGGAGCGATATCAATTAACTCAAGCGATCTTGAAGATACTTCTAGGAATGAAAATAGCAGACTCGAGAATGCCATTCCGATTGCACCATTTCGGCCTAGTAGTGCTACTGCAATTGCAGAGAAACCAAGTCCAGCGCGGAAACCTAAGTTATATGCATGTGTTTCCGCTAATACTGTAGGCAGACCTGATAATCCAGCAATCGCGCCAGATGAAATCATGGCAACCACAATCATTCGCTTTGAATTAACACCACTTACTCGAGCTGCAATTGGATTGATACCAGATGCACGAAGTTCGAATCCGAATCGAGTGCGATTTACAACCCACCAGAAAGCCACGCCAATGACAATTGCCACTGCCAACATGCCATAAATACCTCGGCCTTGAGTAACGCTTTGGTCCATGTTTTTAGTAATAAAAGAGAGATTTGGCATCTGCCCAGAAGCTGGAAGTTCTTTAGTAGCTAAATTATTTGAACCTTCGATTTTCACTGTGAAGTGCTTTGATAATAAATATGCGCTCAAGCCACCTGCAATGCTATTGAGCATAATTGTGGAAATAACTTCATTAACTCCGCGCTTAACTTTAAGTACACCCGCAATTGCAGCCCACAAGCCACCGACAGTCATCGCGATTAAGAAAATTGCTAAAATATGCAGGATTGGTGGCAAAGTAAACATTGCACCTAAATAACAGGCAAAAAGTGCTGCCAAACGCAATTGACCTTCTACACCAATATTAAATAGGCCGGCACGGAAAGTAATTGCGATTGCAACTGCAGCGATGTAATAGGAAGTTGCGCTATTTAGAGTTTCGATAACTGAACTAGTTGTAGCACCAAACTCCCACATCATTTTAAAAGCTTCGACTGGAGATTTCTTAGTAGCAAGCAGCGCCAGACTAGAGATTAAGATAGATGCAATTGCCGCTGAAACTGGCGCCAAAAGTGCAAGGTAAATCTTCTTTGGTGAGAGTTTCATTACTTTACTCCCGTCATCGCTGCACCTAATTTTTCAGGAGTAGTTTGCGCCGGATCTAATTCTGCAGTTACCTCTCCACGAAGCATTACCAGCAATCGATCTGACATACCAATTAATTCTTCAAGATCAGCAGAGATCAATACAATCGCCATTCCCTTTTCACGAGCTTTTCGAAGTTCTTCCCAAATCGCGCCTTGTGCACCAACATCCACGCCACGTGTCGGATGAGATGCCACCAATAACTTTGGGGCATGAACCATTTCGCGTCCGACAATAAACTTCTGTTGATTTCCGCCAGAGAGTGCTGTTGCTAAAGTCGTTGGCCCTGGAGCGCGCACGTCGAACTCTTTCATGATTAATTCAGTATCTTGAATAGTTGCTTTCTTATCCAGAATAAAGCCATTAAAGATTGGCTTACTTCGCTGATAGCCAAGAATTCTATTCTCCCAAAGTGGGGAACCCAACATTAAAGCTTGGCGCTGACGATCCTCCGGAATAAATCCGATTCCCAGATCGCGACGTTCTGAAACGCTCTTAGTATCGATAGTGTTTCCATCAAATGAAACATTACCAGTGTATTCAAGTAGCCCCAAGATTGTTTCGGTCAATTCGGATTGGCCATTTCCTTCAACGCCAGCAATACCAATTACTTCTCCAGCATGTAATTTAAATGAGATGTTGCTAAGTAAATTACGAGCACCTTTGGACGGAACTGTTACTTGATTTAGTTCCAGGACGATGTTTTCTCGCTTTGTATTTCCTTTAGTTTCTGGTTTTGGAAGTTCGGAACCAACCATCAACTCTGCAAGTTGCTTAGAGGTGACATCCTTTGACTTAACTTCAGCCACTGTTGAACCGGCACGTATCACAGTAACTTCGTCTGCAACTCTTAGCACCTCATCTAATTTATGAGAGATAAAAATAACCGACATTCCTTTTTCGCGAAGTCCATGAAGTGCACCGAAAAGATCATCAACTTCTTGAGGTACTAATACTGCGGTTGGTTCATCAAAAATTAAGATGTTGGCGCCGCGATATAAAACTTTTAGAATTTCTACACGTTGACGCTGACCAACACCTAAATTTTCAACTAATTCATCTGGATTAATTTCTAATCCATAAGTATTAGCCATCTCAGAGATTTTATTGCGAGCTTCATTGAAATCAATCTGGCCACTCTTCTTAGGTTCAGATCCCAAAATAATATTTTCTAATACTGTGAAATTGTCTGCCAACATAAAGTGTTGATGCACCATGCCAATGCCGGCCTCAATCGCTTCATTGGGATTCTTAAAATTAACTTGCTGGCCATTTACCAAGATTTCTCCGCCATCTGGCCGTTGCATTCCATAAAGAATCTTCATAACAGTAGATTTACCAGCACCATTTTCTCCGACTAGTGCATGAACTGACCCACTTTGAACCTTTAGCGAAACATTTCTATTAGCGATAACACCGGGAAAACTTTTGGAGATATGTCTAAGTTCTACGGATACGGACACTTTACGAATGCTCCTCGACTTTGAAGATTTTTTGTTTTTACTCGTTAATCTTAAAGAAACTAGCCCGATTAGATAAACCTAATCGGGCTAGTTTGGTCACAAACAATTAGAGGAAATTACTTTCCTGGAACTGCCGGAACCTTGATCTTGCCGCTCTTGATTGCTGCAGCTGCTGCATCAATTTGAGCCTTGTACTTGTTGATGTAACCGCCAGAATATGAAACGCCTACGCCACCATTAGTGAGGTCGTAGCGACGGCCATAAATACCAGCTTTTGGATCCAAGATGTCGTTAACTGTTCGACCTTCAACGGCATTCTGAATCACGTCATAAACAGCTACGTCTACACGCTTAATCATTGAGGTAAGCATGTTCTTCTTTTCTTTAGCAGAAGCTGTTAGGTACTGATCAGAGTCAACACCAATCGTCCAAACCTTCGTTGAAGATTCAGCTGCTGCAGCGAAATTACCAGCGCCAGATCCACCAGCTGCTGAGTAAACAACATCGATACCCTTATCAATCATGCCCTTAACAATGACTTTCATCTTTGCAGGGTCATTGAATCCACCGAAATCAGGTGGCTCTGAAACATACTTAACATCAACTGTTGCTGACTTCTTAGTTGCCTTAACGCCTGCAACGAATCCAGCTTCAAACTTCTGAAGTAGTGGAATACGAACGCCACCAACATAGCCAATCTTGCCTGACTTAGATGAAAGTGCTGCCGCTACACCTGCAAGATATGAACCCTGCTCTTCAGCGAAAATCATTGATGTAACGTTTAGCGCTGCAACAGATGCGTCATCAACAATTCCGAACTGTGTGTTTGGGAATTCCTGTGAGACTGTTGTAATTGGACCTGCATACAAGAAACCAATCGCAATAATTGGGTTGTACCCCGCCTTTGCTAGCAAACGAAGCTTGTCGGTGCGTTCTGAGTCAGTTCCCTGTGTAACAGTGATTTCCTTAGAAGCAAGACCCCACTTCTTCTTAGCACGATCTAGACCTGCAGCTGCAGAGTCGTTAAATGACTTATCGCCACGGCCACCGATGTCATACGCAATACCAACTTTTACCTTTGATGCTGCGTTTGATGGAGCTGCGATAAAGCCAACGG
>JBEAMP010000119.1:0-15021 GCA_041165905.1 Actinomycetota bacterium | reverse complement strand
AAAACGGATATCAACGGAGAGAGATATGACAACAGATACCGGCATTAGTCTTACCGAAGTCGCTAGCGCAAAGGTTGCAAGCCTTTTGGCTCAAGAAGGTCGCGATGACCTGTATCTTCGCGTAGCAGTCCAACCTGGTGGTTGTTCAGGGCTTCGTTACCAGCTCTATTTCGATGATCGCGCTATGGATGATGATGTTGAGCGCTCTTTCGGAACCGTCAAGGTTAAGGTCGACAAGATGAGCGATCCATATTTGGCCGGAGCCACAATCGATTTCGTAGATACTATTGAGAAGCAGGGCTTCACAATCGATAATCCAAACGCCCAGGGCTCATGCGCCTGCGGAGATTCTTTCCACTAATTTCATTAATTGTGAGTGACCGCACCTTGCGGGAATTCAGCCTTTTTTACGCTTAACACTAAGATTTCCCCATGCAATTACGCTCTCAGCGCGGGGTCAAAACCCTCCTTGGCGCAATCTTCGTATTCGGCGCCTTACTCCTTTCAGGCTGCGAGAACGGTTCGGTATATGGGTACGAAGCAGATCTATCTAGCGTTAACGAAACTTCATGGCACCTTTGGCGTGGGGCTTGGCTTGCAGCTGGTGCAGTTGGAATTTTTACCGCTGCGTTAATTCTCTGGCCAGTGTTGCGCCATCGTCGCAAAGAGGGCGATCCACAATATCCAAAGCAGACTCAGTACAACATCCCAGTTGAAATTGCTTACACAATCATTCCATTTGTAATTGTGGCAGTGCTCTTTTACTTCACTGCACGTGATCAAGCTGTGATTACTGCAAAAGAACCTTCGCAAGTTCAACACACAATCGATGTAACAGGTTTCCAATGGTCCTGGCAATTTGGCCATCAAGATGGCGGAAAGGAAGCCGTAGTCACGGGAACTCCAGCGCAGCCACCAACATTGGTGCTTCCGCAAGGTGAACGAGTTGCTTTTAATATTTACTCACCGGATGTTGTTCATGGCTTCTGGATTCCAGCATTTATGATTCAAATTCAAAATATTCCGGGCGTAACTAATCGCATTGAATTTACTGCAAACAAACTCGGAGAGTACCCAGGTCGTTGCAACATTCTCTGCGGACGTAATCACTCACAGATGGTTTTCAAAGTAAAAGTTGTAACTCCAGAAGAGTATGACACCTATGTTGAAACATTGAAGGCGGGCGCATAATGACAACTTACGCACAACCACCAGTAACTCAAATTACCCGTGCACCGCTGCCGCCGACTTCTAAAGGTCGACTATTCGTAAAGTGGATTACCTCAACTGATCACAAGACGATCGGTTATATGTACTTAATAACTACCTTCGTCTGGTTCTTAGTAGGTGGCTTATTAGCGCTATTTTTACGCGCAGAACTAGCTCGCCCTGGTATGCAATTCTTATCTAACGAGCAGTACAACCAGATTTTCACAATGCATGGCACCATCATGCTTTTGATGTTTGCAACGCCTTTGTTCGTCGGTTTCGCAAACGTAATCATGCCGCTACAAATCGGTGCTGCCGACGTAGCATTCCCAAGATTAAATATGTTCTCATTCTGGCTATTCCTCTTCGGTGGAATTATGGCTACAGCTGGATTCTTATCTCCGGGTGGCGCAGCTTCATTTGGTTGGACTGCATATGCGCCACTTTCAAATGCTGAATATTCACCAGGTATTGGTGCTGATCTATGGATTGTCGGCTTGGCTATGGGTGGTCTTGGCACAATTCTTGGTGGCGTAAATTTCATAACAACTATTTTCACAATGCGTGCACCGGGAATGACCATGTTCCGCATGTCGATCTTCTCTTGGAACGTATTGTTAACTTCGATCTTGGTATTGCTTGCCTTCCCACCACTTGCAGCAGCTTTCCTAGCGCTCGAATCAGATCGCCTATTTGGCACACACATCTTTGATCCCGCCAATGGTGGTGCGATGCTTTGGCAACATCTCTTCTGGTTCTTTGGACACCCCGAGGTTTACATTCTTGCTCTGCCATTCTTCGGTGTTATTACAGAAATTTTGCCAGTCTTTAGTCGTAAACCAGTCTTTGGTTATAAAGGTTTGATTGCAGCAACAATTGCAATTGCAGCGCTTTCGGTATCAGTTTGGGCGCACCATTTATTTGCAACCGGGCAAGTTTTGCTTCCCTTCTTCTCATTCATGACTTTCCTAATTGGTGTTCCAACAGGTGTTAAATTCTTTAACTGGATTGGCACAATGTGGCGCGGTTCTATCTCAATGGATACACCAATGCTCTGGTCTGTCGGATTCTTAATTACATTCTTATTTGGTGGATTGACCGGAATTATTTTGGCCTCACCGCCGCTAGATTTCGCAGTTTCAGCCTCATATTTCGTGGTTGCCCACTTCCACTACGTACTTTTCGGAACAGTGGTATTTGCAATGTTCGGTGGCTTCTACTTCTGGTGGCCAAAGATGACTGGAAAAATGTTAAATGAACGTCTAGGCAAGATTCACTTCTGGACACTTTTCTTCGGATTCCACTTAACTTTCTTAGTTCAGCACTGGTTAGGTATAAAGGGAATGTCACGTCGATACGCAGATTACTTATCTACCGATGGCTTTACTGATCTAAATATGCTTTCAACTGTAGGTTCATTTCTATTGGCACTATCAATGATTCCATTCTTCGTAAACGTATGGATTACCCGCAAATCACCTAAAGTGGAATCAAATGATCCATGGGGTTATGGACAATCACTTGAATGGGCAACAACTTGTCCGCCACCACGTCATAATTTCTACTCAATGCCACGCATTCGTTCTGAACGACCAGCGTGGGATGTTAACCATCCAGAGGCACCGATTGAGGGACATCATTAATTATGAAAACTAATTGGGTTCTCTTTACCGGCATTGGACTTTTCTATACATTGATGGCTGCGATCTACTGGGTTATTGGCGGCGAACCAGTTGGAATTGCGTGTTTGATTTTAAGTTCTGCTCTTGCATATATGGTCGGCTTTTATGTCTGGTTTACGCAACGCAAGATTGGTCAGATACTTCCTGAAGATAATTTAGATGCTGAGATTTCAGATGGTGCTGGCGAATTAGGTTTCTATTCACCACATTCTTGGTGGCCGCTTCCCGTTGCAGCTTTTGCTGTCCTGGCAGGTCTTGGTCTAATCATTGGTTGGTGGCTAACTGCCATCGCAGCTGGTGGTTTGATTATTTCAATCGTTGGCTTTGTTACGGAATACGAACAGCCAGAAGTTTCAGCACATCACTAATTTATTTGAAGTAATTTTTCTGGGGCTAGTACAAGGCCTTACAGAATTCCTTCCTATTTCATCTAGCGCTCACCTTCGAATTGTTGGTGAATTTCTGCCCAATGCTAAGGACCCAGGGGCAGCTTTCACTGCGATAACTCAAATCGGAACTGAATTGGCCGTACTTATTTATTTTCGCCGTGAGATCTTCTCAATTGTGAAGAATTGGTTCAAATTTAATATCTTGCGAAAACGTAATCTAAATCTAGAAGCTCGTGCTGATAACAAAATGGGTTGGATGATTATCATCGGATCAGTTCCAATCTTTATCTTTGGCTTTTTGTTCCAAGATTCCATTAAAACAACTTTCCGTTCACTTACTTTGGTGGCGTTAATGTTGATTCTCTTCGGTTTAATTCTTGGATTTGCAGATTATGTTGGCGATAACCAAAAGGGAAGCAGAGATTTAAAAGTTAAAGAGGCGCTTACATTAGGCTTTGCTCAATCTCTGGCGCTTGTTCCAGGGGTATCAAGATCAGGTGCAACTATCGCAGCAGGGCGACTATTAGGTTTCAACCGTAGCGCTGCAACAAAATTTTCATTCTTCTTGGCAGTTCCAGCTGTTTTAGGCTCTGGTCTTTATCAGTTGTACCAAGTTATAAGCGATCCGACTTCTGAGGTCTATTCGTTAGGTGAAACTTTTGTGGCAACTTTTATTGCTTTTGCAGTTGGATATGCCGTTATCGCTTGGTTAATGAAATATATTTCCAAGAACAGTTTCCGACCATTTGTTATTTATCGTTTGATACTAGGTAGCGCTATTTTGATTGCTATTGCTACTAATTTTCTAAATTAAAAAACCCCTTGGCATAAAGCCAAAGGGTTTTTGAGTGTTAACTTTCTAGTGATGCGAGTTATCTTCTAATTCCTTAGCGCTTGGCTTTGGAATCTGAACAGCGTTAGCGGCTGACCAATTAGCGCGAAGTTTCGAACGTAATCTTCCTGGGCGGCTAACGCCATTTGCATCTACCTCAGGAAGTTCGAGTGCTCCTGCCTGTTCGTGTGAAGTCAATTTCCAAATCTCTTCTTTTGAAAGCGGTTCATGAATTTCTACGAATTCACCATGTGGTAGTCGCATCAAACGTCCAGTCTCTCGGCCATGTAGAACTAAATCACGGTCTGCTCTTTGTAAAGATAGACATATGCGCTTAGTAATAAAGAAGGTGAGAATTGGCAAAACAATGATTCCGATTCGGGTAAACCACATGATGTGATTGATTGAGGAATCAAAGTGAGTAGCAATCAGATCGTTACCACCATTTAGAAGAGCCACGAAGAAGAACATCATTACCGCAGCGCCAATAGCTGTGCGATTAGGGACGTTGCGTGGACGATCTAGTAAGTGATGTTCACGCTTATCTCCGGTGATCCAACTTTCAATCCATGGATAGAGCGCCATTGGTGTAAAAATCAAACCAGGAATAATTAAACCTGGTAGCAAAATATTCCAAGAGATGGTGTAACCAAAGGCATGTGTTTCAAGTGGCGGGGCCATTCGAACCAAACCATCAATCCATCCCATGTAGAAGTCAGGTTGAGAACCAGCAGATATTTGGCCAGGTGTATAAGGTCCATATAACCAAACTGGGTTAATTGATGCGACCGCACCAAGTAGGGCAGTAATACCAAATACGATGAAGAAGAATCCACCAGCTTTTGCCATATAAATCGGCATTAATGGATAACCAACTACATTCTTTTCAGTACGTCCAGGCCCAGGGTACTGAGTGTGCTTCTGATACCAAACTAACATCAAGTGCGCAGTAATTAGCGCCAAGAAAATGCCTGGAAGTAAAAGTACGTGCACTGTATAGATGCGCGGAATAAATGCTTCACCAGGGAATGGGCCACCAAATACAAAGAATGCCAGGTAGCTACCAACGACTGGGAATGCTTGGATGATTGCTTCGGTAATGCGAATACCAGTTCCGGAAAGTAGATCATCTGGAAGTGAATATCCAAGGAATCCTTCGATAATTCCTAGAGTTAAAAGTCCAATACCAATAACCCAATTGAATTCGCGTGGTTTGCGGAATGCTCCGGTGAAGAAGACACGAAGCATATGCAGAATCATTCCGGCCATGAAAATTAATGCCGCCCAGTGATGAATTTGGCGCATCAACAGACCACCGCGTACATCGAATGAAAGATGAAGCGTTGATTCGTAAGCAGCCGACATCTTCAAACCTTTTAGCGGTTCGTAAGATCCATTGTAAATTACTTCTTTTGCTGAAGGATCAAACCAGAAAGTAAGAAAGACTCCGGTCGCTAAAAGAATAATGAATGAGTAGAGCACGATTTCACCGAGCATGAATGACCAGTGATCAGGGAAGACTTTAGTTAAATTCTTCTTAAGCCATTTTGCGGCTCCGGTACGTTCGTCGACGTAATTTGCTATCGCTGCTGGAACTTTTTCTTTAGCACTCATTTGCTATCACGCTCCCAATAACTTGGACCCACAGATTCGGTAAATGGTTGTTTAGCAATTAGGTAGCCCTCTGAATCTACTGTGATTGCTAATTGCGGAAGTGGCCTTGCAGCTGGGCCAAAGATGACCTTCGCAGCACGTGTCACATCAAAAGTTGATTGATGGCAAGGACAGAGTAGGTGATGCGTTGATTGTTCGTACAACGCAACTGCACAACCCATATGTGAACAAATTTTTGAGAAAGCGATGATGCCTTCGTAAGTCCATGAAAGTCGCTCCGCATCAAGATTGAAATCTTCAGGACGTAATCTGATTAGTAAGACTGGATCTTTTGCAATGTCGTTTAATGAGCGATGCTCTGGATGATCTACTTCAGGAAGTGTTTGGACCACAGCACCAACTTCAAGTTCGGATGCCTTAATTGGGCGATCGCCAGGGTCAGTCACTAGGCGAGTGCCTGCTTTCCAAGAGGTTTTTTCAAGCTCTTTTTCAGGCAAAGGACCTAAATCACGAAGCATGATGATTGGACCTAAACCAACTAAACCAAGTGCTGCACCAAGAGTTCGCTTAATTAATGGACGACGACCAATGCCAGCAGCAGCTGCCTGTGTTTTAACAGTTTCAACAAATTCTTTACGATCTTCATCAGGAGATCTAAATTCATGTCGTTGTGCAACGACTTCGGTATCTGGCATCAATTGACGGGCCCAAGCGACTGCACCTAAACCAATAAATAGAAATGCGCCAGCAAGACCCAAACCAAGAAGTAATTGCTGAACATTCATATTTCCAAGTATTGGAATGAATGCAAATACATCTTTCTTGATAAAGAAATAGCTGTAGATAAAGAGAATTGTGCTTAATGCGGAAAGTGCAAACAGGGAAGCGACTTGGCGCTCTGCGCGCTTCTCTGCTTTTGGATCTTCATCCGCACGACGATGAACGTGTTCTGGTAAACCAGGATTTTCTACTGGATTTCCCATTGGGTTTAATTCCTTTGACACGTTATCTCGCTTTCGATGCTAGCCAGACTGCAATACCGATTAACAGTCCTAGTCCAAAAATCCAACCAAAGAGTCCTTCAGTAACTGGACCTACTCGACCAAGTGCAATTCCACCTTGAGCAGGTTCTTGCTCTGCATTCTTGATCCATTTGATAATTGAAAGTTTCTCTTCTGGTGTAAGCGTTTTATCTGAAAACACTGGCATCGCTTGCGGACCGGTAATCATCGCTTCGTAAATATGTACTGGTTCTACGCCCATCAAAGTTGGTGCATATTTACCTTTAGTGAGTGCACCGCCTTGTGCTGCGAAGTTATGGCACATTGCGCAGTTGGTTCGGAATAACTCTCCACCTTCTGCCAAATTTCCATCGCGTTCGTAATTTAATTGCTCGTCAGTAGGAATTGCAGGGCCAGGAGCTAAAGATGCAACATAAGCAGCTAGCGCCGCAGTCTCTTCTGCATCATAAACAGGTGTTTTACGCATAGCTTGAACTGACATATCAGCCATTGGCATACGTCCAGTTCCGACTTGGAAATCAACCGATGCTGCACCAACTCCAATTAGAGAAGGAGCGATATCCGAACCTTCTGCATTTAATCCATGGCATGAGGAGCAACCTTTTAAGAAAATTTGACGTCCCTCTTCGATTTGAGCTGATCTGGATTCAGCACTTGGTTGCGCTTTGCTCTCTGCACTTGCAGAGAGAGCCGAAAATGTTGAACCTACAGAGATTAATGCAAACAAAAGCAGTATCGGAGATGCGAACCGAGCTTTGCGAAAACGCGAAATCATTTGTTCTATACCGATCCTTACTTAATCAAATAGATTGCCGAGAAAAGCGCGATCCAAACAACGTCTACGAAGTGCCAGTAGTACGAAACCACGATTGCAGTTGTTGCTTGAGAATGTCCGAAACGTCTTGCCTTTGCCACACGAATCATCACAAGAAGGAAGGCAATAAGTCCGCCGGTTACGTGTAGTCCGTGGAATCCGGTGGCAAGATAAAAAACCGATCCATATGCACTTGATGAAAGCGTTAAACCTTCTTCAACTAGATGTGCATACTCATAAATTTGTCCAGCTATGAAGAAAGCACCCATCAAGAAAGTAAGGGTGAACCATTCACGCATTCCCCATTTGCCTATTTGCAGAAGTGAACCACTACGACGTGGTTGGAAGCGTTCAGCAGCAAAAACACCGAACTGGCAGGTGAGTGATGAAAGTACCAACACAGTGGTATTTACCGCCGCAAATGGAATATTTAAAATCTCTGTAGATTCAAACCAAATTTCAGGGCCTTGCACTGCACGGGTGGTGAAGTACATAGCAAAGAGTGCAGCGAAGAACATCAATTCAGAAGAGAGCCAAACGATTGTTCCAACCGCAACAAGATTTGGGCGATTTACTTGGTGGCCACCCACGGTGCTAGTTGCATTTGAAGCATTAGACATGGGGGGAATTATCGCGGAAATGACGCTTAAACTCACATCTTTAAGCTTCAAAACCCTAGGAATTACCACTCAATTTTGGTGAAACGGCTCACCTGAAATTTGCGCCAATTGGGTCAAAATGAGCTCTGTTGGGGTCATAGAATTGCCATATGAACGCTCGCGTACTCGTCTACTCCGATGATTCATCTGTTCGTGGTGCCATAAAGGCAGCCCTAGGCTCCAAATTAGCTGCCGATCTGCCAATCGAAACCATCGAATTTGCAACCGCGGATGCGCTGCGTCAATATGTTGACCAAACCGACACCAAGGGTCAAGTACGAGCAGATTTATTTATCCTCGATGGCGAAGCAGTTCCAGAAGGCGGAATAGGTGTGGCTCGTCAATTGAAGGATGAAGTATTTAATTGTCCACCATCAATAGTTTTGATCGCCCGCCAATCTGATTCTTGGCTAGCGGCTTGGTCAAGGGCCGAAGCATCACTACAACATCCAGTTGATGCATTCGCATTAGCTAAGACAGCTACCGAACTACTACGCGCTCGTTTCTTAGCGAACGCTTAATTCAATTTCTTAAGGGCGCACATATGTCTTGGAATCGCGCTTTTGAGCTTCTTGATAATTACTTAGATTTACCAACTGAGTTAGTGCGCGAATTGATGCGCGATATTTTGCAAGGGCGAGCCAACCATGAAGATCTAAAGCGGTTCTTACTTGCCCTAAAGGAAAAGGGTGAGACCTCCGATGAGGTAGGCGCTTTGGTTGCTGAGATGTACGAGCACTCTGCTCCGATAAATATCACGCAGCGAGCAGTAGATATTGTTGGTACCGGTGGCGATAAATTTAATACCATCAATATTTCAACGATGTCAGCAATTGTTGCAGCAGCTGCTGGAGCAGTGGTCGTAAAACACGGCAATCGCGCGGCCTCTTCAAAATCTGGTTCCGCCGATCTATTAGAGGCGCTTGGTGTCTCCATTAATTTAGATGGAAAATTAGTTGAAGAGTGCGTTGCAGAACTTCGAATCGGTTTTTGTTTTGCGCCGAATTTTCATCCATCAATGCGCCATGCTGCGCCCGTACGTAAGGAATTAGGCGTGCCTACAGTTTTTAATATTTTGGGGCCGCTTGCAAATCCTGCCAAACCTAAATCAGCTGCAATCGGCGTAGCTAATGATCGTATGCATCTTGTTATGGCACAAGTACTTGGTGATAGAGGGGTAGATGGCTTTGTTTTCCGCGGTGATGATGGATTAGATGAGTTAACGCTAACAACCACCACGCAAGTTTTAACTATTGGAAATGGTGAAATCGAATCAGGTCTTATCGACCCACCTAATTTCGGTTTTGAATATTCACCTATTGAAAAATTAGTCGGCGGTGAGGCATCAGATAATGCCAAGATTGCACTTGCGGTCTTTGCAGGAGAAAAGGGCGCTCCACGAGATGCAACAATTTTAAATTCAGCTGCGGCTATAGCGGCCTATAACAATGATGCAGAATTGGATTTGGCGACTCGTTTCGAAGAGGGGATAGCTGCTGCCAAAGAAGCAATCGATTCCGGTGCGGCACTTGATCTATTAAATCGCTGGGTTAAATTGACTCAAGCAATCGCAAAATCATAATTTGAAATACGAGCGGCTTGCGAGTTCGGTCCGAAAAGAGCGAATGAGTATTCGCCCTCAACTTTTACCAATCTGACGCCTTCGCTTTCTAAATAATTAAGTATTAACTCAACCTCTTCATGATTTACTTGTTGCAGAAATCCACTATTTGGTACCTTTTCAGCGATTATTTCAAGAGTTTCAATGGCAGCAGAGACGGAAGTAGTTGGAGTAGAGATGTTGGTTGCCGCCAATCGACCATATTTGATTGAGGCAAATTCCCATTGGTCACCCAAAGGTTTAGCAACAATTAATTCTGGAATTTTGGCGATTGAATGTAATCTTTCAATTCGGGCTGCTGCACGCAGTAAGTACGAATACCGGTCCCGAACCTCAATTGCTTCTTCAAATTTCTCAGCTAGCGAAAGTTCCGTCATCTTTGAATTTGAGAAGTCGTGCATTACTCGAAAGTCATTTTCTAGAAGATTTTGATAGTTATAGATCAGCTCGTTGTACGAAGCGATAGATTGATTTCCGATACAAGGTGCGCCACATTTATTAATCTCAAAGAGAATGCAAGGGGCAGCAGTTTTGATACTTTTTTCAGTTATTATGGGTTTGCATTGGCGAATTGGTAAATACTCGTGAATTGCAGCAATAGCCGATTCTATGGCAGCGCCGCCTGATATTGGCCCGATAACTCCAGCTGGATCAATGGGTGCACCTTTTGAAATAACCAATCTTGGGAATGTTTCATCGGTTAATTTGATCCAAGCAACTCTTTCCGGATTTCGCGATCGCCGGTTATATCTAGGTTGCGCACCTTGGATCAATCGAAGTTCTCGAACCTGAGCCTCAAGTGCGGTCGGGGTGAGTATGCAATCAATGCTCTCAGTTATTTGAATCATCTCTCTGATACGTTTACGTGTTTCATTAGAAGTGAAATATGTTCGAACTCGAGACCTGAGATTCTTTGAAGTTCCAACGTAGAGTGGATCACCTTTGGCATCTTTGAAAATGTATACGCCAGGAGATGCGGGGATGTTTGCGGCTAAATGCTTCTTTGCAGCTTGCGCTTTAGTAATTCGATTTGAAAACTCTTTAAGCTCTTCAAGAGTAAAGATGCCAAATGAACCTAATCTCTCAATGAGCCCATGAAATACAGAAACTGTAGCTCGAACATCATCCAAAGCTCTGTGAGTGGGCGCAGTATCGGTATGGAAAAAATGGGAGAGCGACTCTAATTTGTAATTTCGAACTTCATCCTTAGTTAATACTTGGCGAGCGATTTTCACTGTATCCAACACTTGAAATTTTGGGAAGTTATATCCCAGAGCGTTAGCAGCGGCCTTTAAGAAACCGATATCAAATGGCGCATTATGTGCGACTAAAACCGTCTCAGTTTCATTACCGAGAAATTCAAGAAGTTGCGGGAAGACTTCTTCGATCCTTGGGGCTGGCAATAACATCGCTTCAGTTATTCCAGTTAGTACAGTAATGAAAGGCGGCAACGGCACGCCTGGGTTAATTAAGGTTTGGAATTCGCCAATTACTTGGCCACCGCGGACCTTTTGGGCACCTATCTCTGTTATTGCATTTAAACCTGGCGAACCTCCGGTTGTTTCGAGGTCAACAATCACGAAGGTGGTGGCAGAGAGATGGCGCCCTAAATCTTCAAAGCTTGCCTGCCATGACACCTCATTCACAATCTGAAGAGTAAATTAAAGCCATGACAACTGCACCTCATGGATGGTTATCGGATTTTGCTGCTGACGGAAGTGGTCCAAATGCAAAAACAGGAATTGTGCTTGTACATGGTTTTACCGGCTCTCCTGCTGCGATGCGCCCCTGGGCACATTTCTTGAATGATCGAGGCTACACAGTGCGCGTACCTCGTCTTCCAGGTCATGGCACCAAATGGCAAGATTTAAATGAAGTTTCTTGGCAAGAGTGGCCAGATCGTGCAAGTAAAGATGTTGAAGAGCTTCTCGCAAAATGCGATCGCGTTTTCGTTTTCGCGCTCTCAATGGGTGGAGCTACGTCAATTCAAGTTGCTCATCGTTTCGGTGAGAAAATTTCTGGGCTAGTTTTTGTTAACCCAATGATCACTATTAAAGGTCCGGCGCAATATTTTCTTCCATTAATTTCCAACTTTGTACCAAAATTAAAAGCAGTAGGTGGAGATATTAAGCGCCCAGGTTCCAGCGAATGGTCTTACGATGCTTTGCCACTAAAGGGTGTTGTTCAGCTAAGAAAATTGCTCAAAGATTCAAGAGCTAAACTTCCTGAAATCAAGGCTCCTTTCATGATTTTTCACTCTAAAGATGATCACGTGTTACCGGTTTACAACACTGATATCTATATGAATGAGATTGGCTCTTCGCAAAAACAGCGGATTGAGTTAATCAACAGCTTTCACGTAGCAACTGTTGATTATGATGCTGACATAATTTTTGAAAATTCATTATTGATGTTGGCTTAGTTCCAACGATTATCAATTCCTGGATCTCGACGAACTAAAATTTTCCAAATTTCATCAGGTTCAAAACCGGTAGCAAGTGCTGCTTCAATGGTCATCGAGCCGAGTTCGGTAATAGAGACATCTTTGGCGAAAGTTTCTGCATTCGGGTAGACCTGATTAAGTCGGTTCCAAAACTCACTAATTCGCATTTGTCAGCGCCAATCCAATTGCAAGTATTGCTATGCCAACCGCGCTAATCGCCGTAAGTGCCCGCCTAATTCCGGGTTTTTGGATCCATTTGGAAGACTTATCAACCACGGTAATCATTAGCGAATACCAGGACATAGAAATTACTGCCCATACGCATGAAAGAATAAAAATTCCCCAACCAAGGTTGAAATTTTGAGGCACAAATTGTGGGACCAAGCCGACGCTAAATACCGCAGCTTTGACATTGGTTAAATTAGTGGTAATTCCAATTCGAAAAGCAGGACCAAAAGTTTTTGCCTTTTCACCGGATTCATATTCAAACTTTCCAGCCTGATTCTTTAATTGCAATAGCGTTTGAATTGATAGCAGAGTCAAATAGGCAACTCCTGCCCACTTTAAAATATTGAAGGCAGTTTCTGAAGCTTGGAAAATTGCAGATAATCCGACGCTACTTAGGATTCCCCAGATAAATAAGCCTGTGGTGTTTCCAATCACTGAATAGAAAGCTGCTTGCTTACCGCTCAGAATCGATTGACGTAAAACCATTGCAACTCCCTGACCAGGTACCGCAACGATTACAAGTACCGTAAGCGCATACGCGGGAAGGACTTGAAGTAAATCAATCATGCGGCCGAAAGTATCAGGTTTAAGATAAGAAAATGAGAAAAGGTAAGGCTTTCGAATGGATGGGCGTAGTTACCGCCATCGCCTATTCCTTATTAGTGGCATCTAATACCGGACTTGAATTTATTGGTTTTACGCTCTTACTACTGAGTTCTTTTTTGATCGGGATCTGGGCCTATCTAGGTAAGCATCGAGGAATTCTTTTCTTGCAATTCTTTTATGCCACAGCAGGCGTAATCGGAATGATCCGTTGGTATAACTAAATTGAAGTAATTTCTTCAAGGAATAATGATGGTGATTCCATCTTGTATTTGGCTATCCATCTCTTGAAGGGCCCTTGGAACTTCCTCAAGAGTAATACTCTTCTTAATAAACTTACTTGGGTTCAACTTGCCGCTCTCAATCATCGAAAGCATCGCTGGATAATCTTTTGCGGCCATGCCATGTGAACCGATAATTTCAAGTTCCCATGCAATTACTCGAGCCATGGCAATTGGTGTTAATCCGGATTCTGACAGTAAGAGGCCCAATTGGATGTGCTTGCCAAGACGCCGTAATGATTTAATTGAAAGTTCGGCGGTCACTTGGCTGCCCAGTGCATCAACAGATATGTCGGCGCCACCAAGTGATTGAATTTCAGATACTGCGACTTCGCTTTGAAAAAGAAAATCCGCACCAAGTTGACGCGCATTTTCTAGAGCAATTTCATTAACATCAACGGCCGCAACCTTTGCGCCAAAAGCTTTTGCAATGGTTATTGCAGATAAGCCAACGCCACCACAACCATAAATTGCCACTAAATCATTAGATTTCAATTCACCTCTAGCAGTTAATCCTCTAAATGCGGTTGCAAAACGACAACCCAGAGCTGCGGCAGTTTCGAAAGTAATGGAATCGGGCAATTTGATTAGATTGAAATCGGCATTTCTGATCTCCACAAATTCTGCAAAGCTGCCAAAATGAGTAAATCCAGGCTGCGTTTGTACTTCACAAACTTGCGCATTTCCTGACTTGCACCATTGACATGTTCCGCAACCATTTACAAAGGGAACTGTTACTCGATCACCAATTTGGAAACCTTTAACTCGGCTACCTATCTGTGCAATAGTGCCAGCAAATTCATGACCGGGTACGTGAGGTAATTTAATATCCGAATCGTGCCCAACATATCCATGCCAATCACTTCTGCACAACCCAGTCGCCGCCACCTTTACAAGGACTGAATTTGGCGCAGGGTAAGGGATTTCAAGATCACGAATCTCAATCGGACCTTTAAAAGTTTCGAAATAAACGGCGCGCATAAAGGGAGTATATGTATACCTTTCTCTCATGGCGCAAACACCTAAAGTGCTAACAGTCAATGTCGCAGCAGTGGTACATGAAGGAGCGTGGACCGGAAGCGAAGGAAGAACTGGAATTGATAAACGTCCCGTTAATGGCGCTATTAGATTTACGGAGAATGGATTGGCCGGCGATGTAATAGTTGATAAAAAACATCACGG
Organism: Actinomycetota bacterium; assembly: GCA_041165905.1. Classification (GTDB taxonomy): domain Bacteria; phylum Actinomycetota; class Actinomycetes; order Nanopelagicales; family Nanopelagicaceae; genus ZLKRG08. The sequence goes on along the minus strand of JBEAMP010000119.1, from coordinate 442 downwards.
CGGTTTTGATAAAGCTGTTTATGCATACGCATCTGAAGATGCAAGGTGGTGGGAAGATCAAATTGGCACCAAGATTACTAATGGTGCTTTTGGTGAGAATTTAACCACTGAAGGTATTGATGTAAATGGTGCGCTGATTGGCGAACGCTGGAGGATTGGCAAAGTGCTTTTAGAAGTTTCTGAACCAAGAATTCCATGTCGAGTTTTTGCCGGTTTTTGGGATCGTCCAACATTGATTAAGGATTTTACCGCTGCCTTAAGACCAGGTTCATATCTAAGAATCATCGAAGATGGTGAAATTGAAGCAGGGGATTTGATTCATGTTGAGTTTAAACCACAACACGAAGTAACAATCAGGGATTTATTCGCTGCCAAATCTGGTGAGCGTGGGAAGATTACGCAGTTAAAGGAAGTCACGCAGCTCTCAGAATCGTATAAAGAT
>JBEAMP010000118.1:0-7641 GCA_041165905.1 Actinomycetota bacterium | reverse complement strand
CAACCAAGGGCAAAGCAACAGGTCCTAAGCCAGGAGAACATCCTGGCAAAATTGTTGACATCGATGTTTCATCAGAGATGTCCGAATCATTTTTGGAATATGCATATTCAGTTATTTATTCTCGTGCACTTCCAGATGCAAGAGATGGTTTAAAACCGGTACACCGAAGAATTCTTCATCAGATGTCAGAAATGGGTCTTCGCCCAGAACGTGGTCATGTAAAAAGTGCGCGAGTAGTCGGTGAAGTGATGGGTAAATTGCACCCGCATGGCGATGTCGCCATTTACGACGCACTTGTTCGCATGGCGCAGAACTTCTCGATGCGTTTGCCTTTGATTGATGGCCACGGAAATTTTGGATCTTTAGATGCCGGTCCTGCTGCTATGCGTTACACAGAAGCTCGTCTTGCTACTCCAGCGATGGCGATGGTGGCAGAGGCAGATGAGAACACCGTTGATTTTGGTCCTAATTATGACGGTCAGTTAGCTGAACCACTTGTACTGCCAGCTGCCTTTCCAAACTTACTTGTAAATGGCGCAACTGGTATCGCTGTTGGTATGGCCACCAACATGGCTCCACATAATTTAACTGAAGTCGTTGCAGCCACTAAGTATTTGATCGAAAATCCAAAAGCCACCACTAAGCAGTTAATGAAATTTATTCCGGGACCTGACTTTCCAACTGGTGGTCAACTTGTAGATATTGAAGGGATCACTGATGCCTACGAATCAGGCAAGGGCGCTTTCAAAATCCGTGCCACAGTCGAAGTTGGCAAGGTAACTTCTCGCAAGCAGGGCATCATTGTTAAAGAGTTACCTTTTAACGTAGGCCCAGAGAAGATCGTAGAAAAAATTGCCGAAGTTGTTAAGAGTAAAAAAGTGCAAGGAATTAGCGATATCGTTGATTTATCAGATGGAAAAACTGGTACCAACGTCGTAATTGAACTTAAGAATGGTTACGAAGCTGATGAAATTCTTGAGAAGCTGTACAAATTAACTCCAATGGAACAACAATTTTCAATCAATGCGGTAGCACTAGTGGGTGGCAAGCCACAGCAGCTTGGCCTCAAGCAACTCCTTCAGGTTTTTATTGATCATCGAATAGATGTTGTTAAACGCCGCTCTGAATTTCGTAAAGCTAAGGCTGAGGCTCGCCTACTGCTTGTCGACGGCTTACTTAAAGCAATTATCGATATCGATAAGGTAATCAAAATTATTCGTGGCTCTGAAGATGCATCGGCAGCAAAAGATGCGCTCATTAAAAACTTCAAACTCAAAGACGAGCAAGCGGTTTACATCTTAGATATGCCGCTTCGTCGCCTGACTAAGATGAGCAAACTTGAGCTAGATACCGAACAGAAAGAGCTCAAGAAAACTATTGCAGAATTGACAGCCTTACTTAAAAGTGAAGAGGCAATCAAAGCCAAAGTCTCTGAAGAGGTTTCTGAAGTCGGAAAAAACTTCGGGACCGCACGTAGATCTAGGATTGCTTAAGTATTGCTTAAATTAAATAGCTAAGCATCAATTCGATCGCGATCAATATCCGCAGTTGAAATAAAGTCTTTGCGTGGTCCTACCTCATTGCCCATTAATAGCTCAAACATCTGCTCTGCTGCCTGTGCATCTTTAACTGTAACGCGGCGTAAGGTGCGACGGTCTGGATCCATGGTGGTTTCACGAAGCTGATCTGCATCCATTTCACCTAAACCTTTATAACGCTGAATAGGTTCTTTCCAGCGCTTACCCTGCTTGGTTAAATCTGCAGTTACTTTCTTCATCTCATCATCGCTGTACGTATAAAGCACTTCACCTTTTTTACCGCCACCGCCGATAACTTCAATGCGGTGAAGCGGTGGCATGGCAGCAAATACTCGACCTGAATCAATCAAAGGTCGCATATAGCGATAAAGCAGAGTAAGAAGCAAACAACGAATATGTGAACCATCGACGTCAGCATCTGACATCATAATAATTCGGCCATAACGCGCTTCATCTATTTCAAACGATTTTCCGGATCCAGCACCGATAACTTGGATGATTGATGCGCATTCTTTGTCATCAAGCATCTGCGCGAGAGATGCTTTCTGTACATTCAGAATCTTTCCGCGTAGTGGCAAAATTGCTTGAAATTCAGAATTACGAGCTGCTTTGGTAGTACCAAGTGCAGAGTCACCTTCTACTATAAATAGTTCTGTGCGATTGACATCTTCAGAACGGCAATCGGCTAATTTTGTTGGAAGAGAAGATGATTCCAGAGCATTCTTTCGACGTTGCAATTCTTTATGGCTTCTGGTTGCAATACGTGTACGTGATGCTGCCACAATCTTCTCAAGCACCAATTTGCCATTTGCTTTATCAATTCTTTTTGTGGTGTTAAAGAAAGCTTTAAAACTATCTGCAACCACATTGCCAACTATTTTGATGGCAGCATTTGTTCCGAGTACTTCCTTGGTCTGACCTTCAAACTGCGGCTCAGTCATACGAACAGTGATAACCGCGGTTAAACCTTCCAATACATCATCTTTGATTACATCGGCTTCATTCTTTTTCAAGATTCCGGCTGCACGCGCAGCTTCGTTGATTACTTTGGTAATTGAACGTTCGAAACCTTGAACATGTGTACCGCCCTTAGGGGTAGCGATGATATTAACAAATGAGCGCAATGTAGTTTCGTACCCATTGCCCCACTTAAGAGCAATATCTACTCCCATTTCACGCTGCACATCGGTCGAAACCATATGTCCTTGGTCATCAAGTACCGGCACAGTCTCTTCGTAGTTACCGGAACCACCAAGGCGAATTACATCTCCGACTGGATCATCTGGCTGCAGGAAACTGCAATATTCGGAGATGCCACCTTTATGAAAGAAAGTCTCTGATTTGCCTGCTTTGGTGCGCCTATCATTTACGACAAGCGTGAGTCCCGGAACTAAATAAGAAGTCTGACGAGCGCGGGCATAGATATCTTCCATATCTAATTCCGCATCTTTCATAAAGATCTGTCGATCTGGCCAGTATTTAACGCGAGTACCCGTGATCTTTGATGAAATTTTTCCAATAACACGTAAACCTGATTGTGCTACAAATGGTGCCTTTGGTCCGTCGCCATCAAATACACCTGCAACGCCTCTTTGGAAAGACATCCAATGTATTTTGCCACCGCGATCTACCTCTACATCTAAGCGAGATGAGAGCGCATTAACTACTGATGCACCAACACCGTGTAATCCACCCGAAGCTGCATAGGAACCAGAACCAAATTTTCCGCCGGCATGTAATTTAGTCATGACAACTTCAACACCTGTTAAACCAGTTTTTGGTTCTTTATCTACTGGAATTCCGCGACCATCATCATGAACTTCAATAGAACCATCTGCAGCTAAATTAATTTCAATTGTTTTGCAATGTCCACCTAACGCTTCATCAACTGCGTTATCAATGATTTCCCAGAGGCAATGCATGAGTCCTCGCGAATCGGTAGAACCGATATACATACCTGGACGTTTGCGGACCGCTTCAAGACCCTCGAGAACCGCCAAATCTTTAGCGGTATAGGAGGTCTCTACGGATTCTTCATTTTCAGCCACGATGGCGCAAAATAGCGAACTATTTGCAAAAGTGAGCGTAAGCGCGCCGAGGCGCAGTTCAAATATTGAGAATTCTCAATCCTGCGTGATTTAACCCATAACTTTCCGATTAATTTTCGCTAATTGTCGTACATGGGAATAAAAATTATGCTTTCATAGTTCCCATAACTAGCAAGTCGGCATTTCGAGGAGAGGAAAGACCATGACAGATCAAGTTCTACTTGAACAGACACCGTTACGCGCTGTTGATCGCTGCGACCGTTGTGGCGCACAGGCTTATGTTCGTGCAACTCTTCTAAGCGGCGGAGAACTTTTATTCTGCGGACACCACGCAAAAGAATATGCAGAGAAGCTAAAGAGCGTTGCTGCAAATATTCAAGACGAAACTTCTAAAATTAATTAATTTTATTTAGCTTCAAAACTAACTTCTCCAACACCTGTAATTTCAACGCGGTACTTCCCTGGCTGCATTGCAATTCCATTGGTTGCAGAACCACTAAAAATAATAGATCCGGCTGGCAAAACTACTCCTGCATTTACCAATTTTTCAGATGCATTTACCACTGCCTGCCAAGGATTGCCGGCGATAGCTTTGGTTGACACTTTCTGATTTAAGGACTCATTGACGAAAATTGAAATTTCTGACGCCGTCAAATCGTGGGACTTAGCCTCTACCCACTTGCCAATTGCAATGGCGCCTGCACAGGCATTGTCTGCAATCGCATCATCAATAAATGGATCAATGGCACCATATCTACAATCAAAGACCTCTATACCTGGTGCAATGTGACCTACAAAATCAAATACTTCTTCCAAAGAGATTGATCTATCAAGATCTTTGGCTAATTTAAAGACCACTTCAGCTTCTGCAAGTGGTGCAATTAAACTTCCTAAATTAAGCTCATTTTCAATTTGCATGGCATCTGTTAAAAAGCCAAAAATTCCTTCGTAGCACTTCTCAACAGAATCGCTTTTTAGTAGTGCACCACCAAATTTAACGCCAATTAAATTCTCTCCTACCGCCAATCGGTTTTCGAGTGATCTCTTTCGAATTTCATAAGCTCGCATATTCCAAACCCCTACAGGTGTAACGGCTTTTGCATTAGCTCGCGCATCTTCTAGCATCCTGGTCACAATAGATACATAATTAGCATGGGACTTATCGCAAAAAGGTTTATCCTGAGATAAACCGCACCCACAAAGTTTTGGGTCCGTAACTGTTTTAATGACTTTGCCTTCAGCATCTACAACTTGAAAGGTGCCATCGACTTTGATTGAACCACTCTTTGGATTCTGGAATATTGGCGAATTGGTCATAACGACTTAAGTATATTCTCTATACGAATTGAGAGAAGCGCTCTCGCAATATAAGGTATTTCCATGCTCTCAGCATTTCACCCAACTAAAAGGCTTCTAGTCGAAACAGTCGTGAATTTTCTGAATACGAAAAGCCCCTCCGAAATTTTGGCAGAAGAGGTACTCGAAATTTCAGGAGTCTCAAAGGGTAGCATGTATCACCATTTTGAAGATCTGCAAGATTTAGTTGAAACGGCACAAATTTATAGATATTCAAAGTGGATTGATGCCTCGATTGAATTCCTAACTAAAAATGTAGCGACTGCACGTTCGAAAGAGGAGCTAAGAGAAGCGCTCAGAGTGTTAACAGTTGTTACACAAACTGATGAACGAAAAGCTGCTCGCGCCGAGAGAGCACTTGCCTTAGCAGCATGTTTTGATAATCCGCGCATGGCAAAACAGATGGGTTTTGAAAGTCAAAGAATGACTGATGCAATTACAGATGTGGTCGAAGATTTAAAGAATAAAGAATTTATCAATTCAGATGTCAATGCTAAAGCTGCGGCTACATGGATTCAGGCTTATACCCTTGGAAAACTGGTGAATGATTACAACTCAACTGGAGTCACTGAAGATGAATGGGTTGATTTCATCATGTCGATTGTTGACTCCAGATTTATGGCTAAATAAAAAACCGCTCAAAAGAGCGGCTTTTTTATTTAAGTCTTTCCAGAATTAATCTAGATAATCACGAAGTACTTGGCTACGTGATGGATGGCGAAGCTTCGACATCGTCTTTGATTCAATCTGACGAATACGTTCGCGGGTAACGCCGTAAACCTTGCCGATTTCATCAAGAGTCTTTGGCTGGCCATCAGTAAGTCCAAAGCGCATCGCCACCACTCCAGCTTCGCGCTCTGACAAGGTATCCATAACTTTATGAAGCTCTTCCTGTAGCAAAGTAAATCCAACTGCATCTGCTGGGACGATTGCTTCTGAGTCTTCGATTAAATCACCAAACTCTGAATCGCCTTCTTCGCCAAGTGGTGTGTGAAGAGAAATTGGTTCGCGTCCATACTTCTGAACTTCGACAACCTTCTCTGGGGTCATATCTAGTTCTTTAGCGAGCTCTTCTGGGGTCGGTTCGCGGCCAAGATCTTGCAACATTTGACGTTGTACACGTGCAAGTTTGTTAATAACTTCAACCATGTGAACTGGAATGCGGATGGTACGAGCCTGATCAGCCATCGCACGTGTAATAGCCTGGCGAATCCACCATGTTGCATAGGTAGAGAACTTGTAACCCTTTGTGTAATCGAACTTCTCTACGGCGCGAATTAGACCAAGGTTGCCTTCTTGAATTAGATCAAGAAATAACATGCCACGGCCGGTGTAACGCTTGGCAAGAGATACCACTAGACGAAGATTTGCCTCTAACAAATGATTCTTTGCTCGGCGACCATCTTCTGCGATCCACTCAAGTTCGCGCTTTAATTTCTTATCCAGTTTCTTTTCGATAGCAAGTTTCTCTTCAGCAAAAAGGCCAGCTTCAACTCGAGTAGCAAGTTCTACTTCAAGCTCTGCATTTAGAAGTGCCACTCGGCCAATCTGCTTTAAATAATCCTTTACCGGATCAGCGGTCGCACCTGCAGTTAAAACAGTCTGCTCTGGTGGCAATTGCTTCATTTCAGTTTGAATTGCGCGTTTAGTTTCATCAATTAAATTATGAACATTCTTGAATTCTTTTATTGGCGTTGCATTAATTGAATCAATCAAAGCCTTTGCACCACGTTCAGTTAAATCAATTGAAGTAATCATCAATTCAAGCTGCTTCACAGTAAGTGGACGAGAATCTGCCTTGTGAGCACTCTTTGATGGATCATTCTCTTTTGCACGAATTGCTTCATCAATAATCTGAACCGCAGCTAAGCGACCACGAAGTTTGGCACGCTCAGAGCGTCCCTGCTCTTCTTCCTTCTCTTCATCAGAGTCACGAAGCACGAATGTGCCTTCACCATCATCAACCTCTTCATCAGAAAGGTTAATAACACGAGTCTCTTCTTTTACCTCTTCCTTAACTTCATCGATATTGTCGATATTTAAATCAAGATCTTCTTCTTCGACTAATTCCACTTCTTCGCCATCAATAATGACAGTCTTTGGAGCCTTATCTCCTTTGGTCTCCGTAGATGTAAGAGTAGATGATCCAGCTACAGCAACTGGTGATGGCTTTGGTGCAACTAGCGCCTTCTCTGAATTTTTAAGCATTCGGTAAGGAGAACCAAGGCCAGCTTTTTTAAGTTTCTCAGTTACTTTAGGTACTGAAATTTCTAAAGCTTTTGCTTCATCTACTAATTCTTTATCTGCTTTTTTAGGAATTCGATTTAATGAAGTAACTCCGCGTGATTCTAATTCTGCTAGTACAACTTTTTGACGTTCAACTAAATCGCGTGCATCTAGAATTTGCTTGACATCAGCTGCGGTTAATTCCTTCTTTAGCGGGATTTTTACCTCTACCTTTTTTGCTGGCGCTTTTTTAACAGGCGCTTTCTTTGCCGGAGCTGCCTTCTTTACTGAAACTGACTTTTTGGCAGCAGCTTTCTTAACTGGGGCTGCCTTCTTGGCAGGTGCCTTCTTTTTAGGCGCGCGAGTAACCACAAATTGTCCTTTTGGATTGCTTTTTAAAGTTTTGCAAACCTTTCGCTGTCTTTAGGGGTGTCGCCAGCGAGCGATTGCGATTGCGTAATTGTACTGAAAAC
>JBEAMP010000117.1:0-3199 GCA_041165905.1 Actinomycetota bacterium | reverse complement strand
CCGAGGAAATGCTCTGGGAAAGAATTCCAGAGACAAATGGAATGGAACGCGCAAATACTTATTATGAATTAAGTGCGCGAATTTATGCACGCGGTCAATATGACGAAGCTTTAGCGCTCGCAGAAACCGCAAGAGATATTTATTCAGAACTTGGAAACAATCACGCGAATGAAGAATTGGCACAAGCTTATTCCGCAATTGGTTACAACTTAAATCAATTAAAGAGAATGGATGAAGCAGCCTCAGCTATGTCAAAAGCAGTTGATCTGTTACGCAAGAGCAAATCTCCAATTGCTTTAGAACTTGCATGCACTTTAGGGGAATGGTGGTACACCTCAAAGAAATACAAAGAAGTCGTAGACACCATGAATGAATGTGCACAAGAGCATTTAGTTGATGGCAACGAACTAGGTGCGGCTTCCGATTTACATTTAATTGGGTGCGCATATCGCGAACTTGGACAATTTGATGCAGCAATCTCTGCATTTGAAGAGGCACGCGCTCTCTGGAAGAAACATAAAGAGGTAATTCATGTCGCCAGATGTGACCAGAAAATCGCATCTTGCTATAACAGATTAAATGATGGCGAAAATGCTCTCGAACGCGCCCGTCAAGCACTTGATGTTTTCGAAACCGCACACGATCATCGTCGTCAGATAATTTCATTATTTGAGTATGCAAAAGCTCTTGAACTTCTTGAAGATTATGAAGAAGCTCTTGCTACTTTAGATCAGGTTTTGACTACAGCATCCGATGAAGAACCACGAGATTTTGAATTTATAGTTGATATTGAAAGCCAAATCGCGGCAATTTTACGTAAGACCGAACGCGTCGAAGAGGCCACTGAGATTGAACGTAGATTAAGCAGCGTTAAATCAATATTGGCAGATGATTGATTATTTAAAGGGCCAACCTGAAGTAACTATTTCGATGGTCTGTATGGGCAATATTTGCCGTTCGCCGATGGCTGCCGCCATACTTTTTAATCGAAAGAGTGAGATATCTTCCCCCAAAATCATCGTTGATAGCTCCGGTACTGGTGCCTGGCATGTTGGTGAAGGCCCAAATCCTATGTCTAAGCAGACTTGGGAAAAACATGGTTTGCAATACGACCACACCGCAAAAAAGTTTTCAAAAAATGATTTCTATTCATCAGATTTAATTTTGGTAATGGATTCATCTAACTATTCGAATGTAATGGCGCTTGCTAACGAAGATGTAAAACATAAGGTGTTTTACTTAAGGCAATTCGACCCAGAATTAAAAGATGCGAAAATCGAGAATTTAGAAGTTCCTGATCCATATTCATTGGCCATAGGGCATTTCGAAGCAGTTTACGAAATGATTGATAAAGCGATAACTGGTTTACTACAAGAGTTATCGCGGTAAATGTTGAAGCGCCCAATGGTACATCGCTATTGCACCGGCTGCTGATGCATTCATTGATCTAGTCGAACCATACTGGGCAATTTCATAGAGCACTTCACATGCGGCAATACCTTCTTCTGACATGCCGGCGCCTTCTTGCCCAAAAAGAAGAACACATTTCGCTGGAAGTTGCGCGCCTTCTAATTTCTTTGAACCTTCAACATTATCAATTCCGATAATCGGTAAATTATTCTCTTTACACCAAATGGCAAAGTCAGCAACTGTGGGGTGGTGGTGAACCGTTAAATAGCGATCAGTTACCATCGCGCCTCGTCGGTTCCAATCTCTTTTACCAACAATGTGAACGCCACTGACATTAAATGCATTTGCGGTACGAACAATCGATCCGATATTGAGATCATGTTGCCAATTTTCAATCGCAATATGAAGTCCATGTCGTTTGGTATTTAAATCTTCAACGATGCTTGATACTTTCCAATAACGGTAATGATCTAAAACATTTCTGCGATCGCCATTTGCAAGAAGTTCTGGGTCGTATTGCTCACCGGTCGGCCAAGGTTCAGGGTGTGGGCCAACTCCGACCACTGGATAGAACTCCCCAGGGCCGATTTCAGCAGGCGTATTAGGCATAATGAGCACTCTAACTTCTCTAAAGGAGGCTTCACAAATGGAGATGGCAAAGATTATCTTCCTTTTAATTCACGTAGCGAGCGTGCTCGGTATGTTGGTCCTGCTTTTGATGCAAACCTCCAAGCTTGAGAAAGTTTTATCCAAAGGCTTTATGCATGCGGCATTAACTGCTTTGGTCGCTGGTTTTGCTCTAGTGGGAATCAATTCAGCCCTCGAGGACGACGTTAGCCACTTAAAAGTAGGTATTAAGTTTTTAGTATTGATGGTGATAATGATTCTTGGTTACCAGAATCAGAAGAAATCTAAGATTTCAAATGCAGTTTGGGCAACAATGCTTGGACTTACTGTTTTTAATGTATTTATTGCTGTATCAATTTAATGCGATTTAAATCTTTAACCGCGTTATCAGTTGTAGCACTACTGATACTGCCAATTACTAATTCTTCAGCTGTGTTAAAAATGGAGAGAATTCCAACTGTTTTTGCAGAGCTTACCAACGCTAAAACTCTCTCCAATCCAGCTATGGTTCTAGTCGATTTAAATAGCGGGCAAACTATCTTTAGCCGAGAAGCAAAAGAATTAAGAAAGCCAGCATCGACATTAAAACTAATGAGTGCATTTGCGGTATTAGAATTTTTACCTGCTGATAAAACATTTAATACGGCCATTTACAAAACCGATATTGATAATACTTTCCAAATTGTTGGAGACTTTGACCCTTCAATTACTCCAAGTCTCAGGTTGGCTAAGAATTTAAAGTTTGTATGGAGTGATAATCTGGTTAATCAGATTCGCAAAGTTGCCAAGAGTAGATCAATTAAGATCAGATATCATGGACTTACATTCCGGACCAAAACGAATATGGATCAATACTTCAAAAGAGTTGGTTATCGCGTAACTTGGAAGAGTATTACTCCTGAAGAAACCTTCAATCACACAACTCAACAGGTTTATAACGCAGTATCACCAGATTTATCGAAGATTTTGAAATACACCTTGTTATTTAGTGATAACTGGGTTGCAGATTACCTAGCAAAATCAGCAGCCGCTGCCGCAGGTTATGGTTACAGTCCCACCGGCATCTCTATGGTTTTCACAGATGTACTTGCAAGATATGGGATCACTGAAGCAAATATTCACGCTTTCGATGGCAGTGGACTTTCACATGAAAATAGAATTT
>JBEAMP010000116.1:0-44100 GCA_041165905.1 Actinomycetota bacterium | reverse complement strand
CCCAATCCAAGTTCTTTGGCTGAACAGATCATTCCATTGGAAGTTTTCCCATAAGTTTCCCGAGCTCCTATTGCAAAGCCACCTGGTAGAACGGCACCTGGTAATGAAGCCACAATCAGATCGCCCACTTTAAAATTCTGTGCGCCGCAGATAACAAATCTTGATTGGCCTTCACCGCAATCTAGCTCCACATACCGAATCGGCTTCTTATGTTCTTTTAATTCTTCGATGGCTAATACCTTGCCAACCACAACTGGCCCTGTTAAATCCGCGCCTTGAACTATTATCTCTTCAACTTCAAAGCCAACGCGGACTAAGCCCTCTGCAATCTGTTGGTCAGTTAAATTTGCTGGAAGATCTACATATTCTGCGATCCAAGATTTAGGTGCGCGCATGATGTAGTCCTAAGCCAATCCAAGTCCAAAAGCGCGACTAAAACGGATGTCGCCTTCTACGATGTCATGCATATCTTTAATTCCTTGGCGAACCATAAGTGTTCGTTCTAGCCCCATACCAAATGCAAATCCAGAATAAAGTTCAGGATCAATTCCGCAATTTTCTAAAACTTTAGGATTAACCATTCCACAACCGCCCCATTCGATCCAGCGATTGTTAAACCAAACATCTACTTCAGCGCTTGGTTCGGTAAATGGGAAGAAAGAAGGGCGAAGACGAGTGACTGCATCTGAGCCGAACATCTTTACCGCGAAAGCATCTAACGTTCCCTTTAAATGCGACATATTGATTTCTTTATCGATGACCAAACCTTCAACTTGATTAAAGACTGGACTGTGAGTCATATCCAATTCATCTGCGCGGAATGTACGACCTGGCGAGATTACATATATTGGTGGTTGTTGAGTCAACATTGTTCGTGCCTGCACCGGTGAAGTATGGGTGCGAAGTACCAGACCAGATGAGAGCGGTTCAACAAAGAAAGTATCTTGCATTGTGCGCGCTGGATGATCTGCAGGAATATTAAGCGCATCAAAATTTAACCAGCCGCTTTCTAACTCTGGGCCTTCAGCTACTGAATAACCCAAAGATAAAAAGTAATCAGAGATTTCATTCTTTATAACTGTAAGTGGGTGAAGTCCACCAATATGTTCGCGAAGTGCCGGCAAAGTTATATCCACTACTTCTTCAAGTAACACTTTCTGATCGCGAAGAATTTCAAGCTCTTGAGTGCGCGCATCTAGCGCTGCATTAATATCTGCACGAGCGGCGCCAATAATTTTTCCTAGCTCAGCTTTTTGATCTGCTGGCACTGAACCTAAAGCACGACTAGCTCCCGAAATCGGTGATTTATCCCCCGCGTGCGCGAGGCGGGCACTTTTAAGTTGATCTAAATCAGCAGCGGTGGCAAAGGCAGATTTGGCATCTGCCACCCATTGATTAATTTCTGCTGGATTCACGTGCGGAATTCTATATTGAAGAAGTTATCTTCCGCGGGATATTTCATGCATCACGATTGCCGCGGCCGCCGCTAAATTAAGTGATTCTGCTTTACCTGGCATTGCAATTGAAATTCTGGTGGCACCTTTCAATTCTTCGGTGCCTTCTTTTAAGCCTCGAGCTTCATTACCAAATATCCAAATTGCAGGATTTTTGAAGTCAATGTCAAAAAGTGATTTATCTCCAGCGCCATCTAATAAATATATATTGTGGGTAGGAAGCGCCTTGCGCAAATCTGATACTTCTACTCCAGAATAAACAGGAATATGCCATAGAGATCCAGCGGTAGATCGAACTACTTTAGGCGAATAGAAATCTACACTTCCGGGTGAAGTAACTACAGCTGAGATACCCATAGCGTCTGCAGTTCTTAAAATTGTTCCAGCATTACCTGGATCCTGAATTTCATTAAGATAAATAACATGGCTAGCCGCTAAAGTTTCAAGTGTCTCAACACCTTGAATCATCATGCGACAAATAGCAATGATGCCTTGAGAGGTGATTGCATCCGACATTGCAGCTGCAACTTTGTCGGAAATTTCAACGACATTTACCGCGGAAAAATCCAAGCCTGCTCTATTCATTCGTTCTGTACCAGATTTGGTCAAGTAAAGTGTCTCTACTTCACCTTCAATTAAAAGCGCTTCACGAACGCCTTGAATGCCCTCTGCAATAAATAATTTTGATTCAGAGCGATCTTTTTTAGAAGATAAAAGAGCCTTCACTCGCCCAACATGTGGCGACTGAAGGCTCTCAATCATTTCGAACTTTCGATTAACTATTAGAAAGTATCAATTAATTATTAACGTTTGCGCGAGCAACATCAACAAGAGTCTTGAATGCTGCTGGATCGTTGATTGCTAGATCTGAAAGAATGCGGCGATCTACTTCGACGCCCGCCTTCTTTAAGCCTTGAATAAAACGATTGTAAGTAAGGCCGTTAGCACGTGCTCCAGCGTTAATACGCTGAATCCATAGCTGGCGGAAATCACCTTTTTTATCCTTGCGATCGTTAAATGCATAAACTAATGAATGCGTGACTTGCTCTTTCGCCTTTGTGTAAAGACGTGAACGTTGACCACGATAGCCCGCAGCTCGCTCAAGGGTGGTACGACGCTTCTTTGCAGCGTGAACGCCGCGCTTAACTCTTGCCATTTCTTATCCTCCCCTTACTTAAGTCCAAGCATGCGCTTTGCAGCAAATGCGACCGGAGCTTTAGCAGCTGATTCTTGATCTAAACGACGAGTAACTCGTGATGACTTGCGCTCAAGTAAGTGGCGCTTTCCAGCACGCTCGTGCATGATTTTTCCAGAGCCAGTGACTTTGAAAGTCTTCTTAGCTCCACTGTGGGATTTCATCTTTGGCATTTAAGCCTCCTCTTTTACTTCTTTTACAGGAGCAGAGTTGCTCTGCTTCTTAGCTTTACCGGCAGCCTTATTTGGACCAAGAACCATTGTCATGTTTCGTCCCTCTTGTTTTGGAGCGAACTCAACATTTGCAATATCAGTTACATCTTCTGCTAAACGTTTTAGCAAGTTGTAACCGAGTTCGGGTCTGGACTGCTCACGACCACGAAATTGAATAGTCACCTTTACCTTGTCACCTGCGCCAATAAATTTAATTACCTGATTACGTTTTGTCTCATAATCATGTGTTTCAATCTTCGGACGTAGACGTATCTCCTTAACCACAATGTGGGTTTGGTTTTGACGTTGTTCGCGAGCTTTCTGCGCCATCTCGTATTTGTATTTTCCGAAATCCATGATTTTGCAGACTGGTGGATTTGCATCAGGTGCAATCTCTACGAGATCCAACCCAACTTCATCCGCCATTTGAAGCGCTGTTGCAGTTTCTACTAGTCCGACCTGTTCGCCGTCATAGTTAATTAAACGAATCTGCGATACGCGAATGCGATCGTTGATACGTGGTTCTGTGCTGATGGTTTCTCCTTCTTACGTGGTTATTAACATGCAAACGCGCAAGAAAAGAGCAGAGAAGTTTTTAAACTTCTTTGACTTTACCATTCCGCCTAAGCGGTTTAGGTGGGATTTCTCCTCTTGCGGCATATAGCCGGTCAATGAGAGAAGTTTAAGTGAGGGCGGCTAAAGCGCCAAATCCGGACGGAATTAACCGAACTAGCCGCCCATAGCGTGGAAACCACCATCAACGTGGATGATTTCACCACTGGTTGCAGGTAGCCAATCTGAAAGTAACGCTATCGCACCTTTAGCTGCTGGAATTGGATCAGTTACATCCCAACGAAGTGGCGAACGTAAATCCCATAAATGTTCAAACTGTTGGAAATCTGGAATTGATTTCGCTGCGATGGTTGAGATTGGTCCAGCAGCTACAAGATTAAATCGAATATTTTCTGGGCCTAAGAATTTTGCCAGGTAACGATTTGTAGATTCGAGCGCAGCTTTTGCAACACCCATCCAGTCGTACTTTGGCCAAGCAACTTGTGCATCAAAATCCATACCAACAACTGAAGCGCCAGTTGCCGGGAAAAGCGGTTTGCAAGCCATTGTTAACGATTTATATGAATATGCAGATACTTGCACCGCAGTGGCTACATCTGGCCACTCAGTGCTTAAGAATTTTCCGCCAAGTGCTGATTCAGGAGCAAAACCTATTGAATGAACAACTCCATCTAGATAAGGAAGATGTTCTTTAACTCTACTTGCAAGTGTTGCAAGATGTTCATCATTTGTAACATCTAATTCAATAACTGGCGCTGGTTTTGGCAAACGTCCTGCAATTCGAGTTGTAATACTCATTGCACGACCGAAAGAGGTGAGCACAATTTCCGCACCCTCTTCTTGTGCTAAACGGGCTACATGAAAAGCAATTGATGTATCTGTTAAAACACCAGTTACTAATATTTTTTTACCTTCAAGTATGCCCATTTAGTGCCCCATTCCTAATCCACCATCAACTGGGATTAAAGCCCCAGAGATATAACTAGCTGCATCAGATGCGATAAATGATACGACTTTCGCGATCTCATCTGCAGTGCAGAATCGTTGCATTGGGACTGATTTTGCAATCTCATCTCGCCGCGCTTGAGTTAATTCTGCAGTCATGTCAGTTTCGACAAATCCCGGTGCGATTACATTAGCGGTAATGCCTCTGCTGCCAAGCTCGCGGGCGAAAGATCTTGCCATCCCTAGTAAGCCGGCTTTACTTGCCGAATAATTAACTTGCCCTGCAGAGCCTATTCCGCCAACGACAGAACCAATGAAAATTAATCGACCACGTTTTAACTTTAATAAACCTTTTGTTGCTCGACGAGCGGTTCGGAAAGCGCCATTTAAATTTGCATCAATAACATTATTGAAATCTTCATCTGACATGCGCATTACTAAACCATCTTTAGTGATGCCAGCATTGCAAACAATTACTTCTGGTATTCCGAATTTCTCTTCGCAATCTGTAAAGCCTTGATCTACGCTATTTGAATCGGTGACATCCATTTTCACGGCATTAAAACCGACTGGGGCATCACCTGAGCGATAGGTCACCACTACCTTGAAGCCAGCATCCTTAAGCGACTGGGCGATCGCTAAACCAATTCCACGGTTGCCGCCGGTAACTAAGGCCACTTTAGTGTCTGTACTCACGAGGGGTAACTTACCAATTACCCATGCGTAAGTCTTATTCTTAGCGAGTGAGCGAGAAGCCAATCTCAATATCTAGCGCGAAATATGCGCATAGTGAGGAGATTCCTGGGCGCATGAAAAAATATTTAATTTCAATGTCAATTCGCACCGCATGCTTTATTGGTGCAGTACTTGCACCATCTCCTTACCGCTGGTTTCTAATTGCGGGAGCAGTTCTGCTTCCCTACTTTGCAGTGGTAATTGCAAACGCCGGTCAATCACAATCATTTAAGCCCTCTGAAAGATTTGAAAATCAAAAACAAATTGAGTTCTAAGGCAAGTAGAGAGCCTTGGGCTTTTCTTAAAACAATATTGGCGCTCTCCCTAGTTGCACTCTGCTTAGTAGCAGCTAATTGGCAATATGAAAGAGGCGTTGCAAGACATGCCAAGAATTTTGAAATCGAAGCAAATACCTCATTGCCGCCAATTGCATTGGAAGATCTCCGCAACTCTTCTAAATTAAAAGAGTTTGAATGGCGAACTGTAAAAATAACAGGATTTTTTATAAAAGAGAAAGAAGTACTACTTCGTAATCGCTATAACTCCGAAGGTAAATACGGCTACCAATATTTAACTCTATTCCAGAGTCAAGGTAAGCAATTTTGGATTGATCGGGGTTGGGTAAAGGCTGGAGAGACTGCATTAGAACGGCCGAAGTTGCCTCCAACTCCTGCCGAAGAGATAGAACTTATTGGAAGAGTTCGTTTGGATTCATCTCTTCCCCGTGGATCTTTTTTTGCATTACCTGCAGGCGGAAATTTAATAAGCAGTTGGAATCTTAAGTCAAAAGTTGACACAGAGGATTTTTATATAGATTTAATTAGCGGTGATGGAATTACACCAGATACTCCGGCAGAGTTACCAGAACTGTCTGATGGTCCACATATGGCATATGCTCTTCAGTGGATATTCTTTGCAGGCTTGATTATTTATGCACGAATTTTAATTCGTAGAAGATAAATCCTGACGCAAGTAAAGCTCGCTATAAAGCCCGCCTTTTTCTACCAATTCTTCATGGGTACCGCGCTCTTCGATAATTCCATTATTTAGTACCAAGATTTGATCAGCCTCTTTGATGGTACTTAAACGATGTGCAATCACAATGCTTGTTCGACCCTTTAGCGCTTCCTTGAGAGCAGCTTGCACTAGCGATTCATTTTCAGAATCTAAATGTGCCGTAGCTTCATCAAGAATTACGATACTTGGCGCCTTTAGAAGTAAACGAGCAATTGCTATTCGTTGTTTTTCACCACCAGATAAGCGATGGCCACGTTCTCCGACCATAGTTTCTAGCCCATTAGGAAGCGATTCAATCAACTCCCAAATCTGTGCCGCTTTGCAAGCAGCTTCCATTTCTTCGATTGTTGCTTCAGCTTTTGCATATCTTAAATTTTCAATAATAGTGTCATGGAAAAGATGTGAATCTTGCATCACGACACCTATGGAATTTCGCAGAGATTCCCCGCTGATATCTCTAATGTCAGATCCGTTTATTTCAATAGCACCTTCGGTAACATCATAAAGTCTAGGTAGTAGTGCGCTAATAGTGGTCTTGCCCGCGCCAGATGAACCTACTAATGCAGTCAAAGTACCTGGCTCTACTGTGAATGAAATTCCTTTTAAAATTTCGCCACTTTCAATCGTCTCAGGTTTAGCAGCTGATTCAAGCGAGGCTAATGAGATTTCGGATGCAGTTGGATATGCAAATTTAACATTCTTAAATTCAATCTTTGGATTTTGGGCATCCAGATTAGTCGCATCGGGTTTATCTTTAACCATTGGTTGCAAATCCAATACTTCAAAAACTCTTTCAAATGAGACTAGCGCGCCCATAACATCAACACGGACCGTACCAAGCGCGGTAAGTGGACCATAAAGCCTGGCAAGCAAAGTGGTAATCGCAATCAAACTTCCAACGGTCATAGTGCCGGCAATGGCGAAATGGCCACCTACTCCATATGCAAAAGCTGTAGCAATTGAAGCCACTGAAATCAATGCGACAAAGAAGAATGTATTAAGCATCGCCATGTTAATTCCAATGTCTGCAACTTTTCTGGCTTTACCGCGGAAGTTCTTAGCCTCTTTAATTGGATTTCCGTAAAGTTTTACGAGTAGCGCACCTGAGACATTAAATCGCTCAGTCATAGTGCTAGCCATTTCAGCATTTAGCTCATATGACTGTTGGGTATATTCAGCTAGGCGCCGCCCCACATATTTCGTAGGAATCAAAAAAATTGGTAGTAATACCAAAGATAAAAGGGTGATTTGCCAACTTAAGCTGATCATTGCACCGATGACTAAAATCAAAGTAATCACATTACTAATTACTCCCGAAAAAGTTGCAGTAAAAGCTCGTTGGGCTCCAAGTACATCTGAATTAATTCTGGTAATTAATGCACCTGTTTGGGTTCGAGTAAAAAAGGCAATCGATTGAGATTGAACATGTTGAAAGACTTGACTACGCAAGTCATAAATCAAGCCTTCACCAATAATTGCCGAATACCATCTAATAAAGATATTTACTGCGGCATATGCAATAGCAATAAAACCAACTAAAAGAGCTAATTGCGTAACTAGGGCGCTATTCTTTGGAATCACGCCCTCATCAATTAAACGTTTGAGTAATAATGGCGTAGCTACAGTTAAAACTGAGTCAAGAACTAAAGCGATAAAAAAGAGCAGGAATTTACTTTGGTACGGCCTAGCGTATTTAATAATTCTCTTTAAAGTGTCTGGTTTTAATTTTGCATGTTTTACTGATTGATCGCTTGAAAGCGTGCGCAGGGCCATCCAGCCAGCATGCATTGACATAAAAGTAGATTAACCGAAATTAAACAGTAAATCCGAGCGCACGAAGTTGATCGCGACCATCATCAGAGATCTTGTCTGGTCCCCAAGGTGGCATCCAGACCCAATTGATTTTTACATCATCAGTTATGCCAGCTAGCGCTGCCCTGGTCTGATCTTCTATGACATCTTGAAGTGGACATGCAGCAGAAGTCAATGTCATGTTAAGAACCGCAATGTTGTTATCGTCAACCATGATGTCATAAATCAAACCAAGATCTACGACATTGATACCTAGTTCGGGATCAACCACATCTTTCATTGCCTCAGTTACATCATCAACTTTTGCAGACATTTATCTCTCCCCTACTTGAGTTACTGCATCTTTATATGCCATCCAACCCAGAAGTGCACATTTTATACGAGCTGGATACTTTGAGACTCCAGACAGCGCTACGCCATCTTCTAGTGTGTTTTCATCTCCTGGATCCGCGCCTTTGCTCTGCATCATGCTCACAAAGGAATCCAAGATATTCGCAGCTTCATTAATACTTTTGTTAATCAATAAATCACTCATTATGGAAACGCTTGCCTGCGAAATGGAGCAACCAACCCCATCCCAAGTGATTTCAGCAACTTTATTATCTTTAATTTTTAAGGAGAGGGTAACTTCATCGCCACAACTTGGATTGATGTGATGAACTTGAATATCACCAGGTATTAAACCTTTGTGATGAGGTCTTTTGTAGTGATCCAAAATGACCTCTTGATAGAGAGAATTCAATTCCATTATCTCTCCAAAAAGAATTTCTTTGCATCATGGATTCCAGATAACAAAGCATCAATATCTGATAAATCGTTGTATAAATAAAGAGAAGCTCGAGTTGTGGCTTGGACCTTAAACTTTCTTGCCAATGGCCATGCACAGTGATGTCCGGTTCGAACTGCAATTCCTTTTGAATCTAAAAACTGACCTAAATCATGTGGATGAATTCCATCGAGGGTAAAAGAAACTACCCCGCCTCTTAAATCTATCTCTTTAGGCCCAAAGATATTAATGCCATTGATATCGCCAAGTCCTGCGATTAGCGCTTTCGTTAAATAGATTTCGTGTTCGTGAATTGAATTCAATCCGACTTTTGAAAGGTAATTTAATGCAGCACCAAGCCCAATGGCTTGTGCCATGTTTGGAACGCCTGCTTCAAACTTTTTAGGTGCTGGTGCCCAAGTTGCATCGGTCATTGTTACATTTTCAATCATGGATCCACCAAAGAGAAATGGCGGTAAAGATTCCAGATTTCTGCCCCATAGAACTCCAACTCCAGTAGGGCCAAGCGCCTTATGTCCTGAAAAGGCTAAATAATCTACGCCAAGTTTGCGAACATCAACTGACATATGCGGAACCGATTGGCAGGCATCTAATAAAACTTCAGCTCCAACTGCTTCTGCACGTTTTACGATCTGCTCAAGTGGATTGATCGTTCCTAAAACATTTGACTGATGTGTTATTGCAACTATTGCGGTATTTGAAGTAATGACTTTTTCGATATTACTTAAATCTAGACGACCTTCTGGAGTTACTTCAAACCAAGCTAACTCTGCCCCGGTGCGTTTTGCCAACTGTTGCCAAGGAACCAAATTGGCATGATGTTCCATTTCCGAGACCACGATTCGATCACCTGGTTTGATCTTTTCAGTGAGCGCATAAGCAACTAAATTTATTGATTCGGTTGCGCTTTTAGTGAAGACAATTTCATCACTCTTAGCGCCTATGAATTCTGCAACTATTGAACGAGCATTCTCAAAATTCTCAGTTGCCTCTTCTGCTAATTGATGGGCGCCACGATGAACGGCTGCATTATTAAATCTGTAAAAATTACTTTCGGCATCAATAACTGAATTTGGTTTTTGAGAAGTTGCTCCGCTATCAAGATAAATCAGGCGTTGGCCATCACGAACTGTTCGATCAAAGATCGGAAAGTCCTTCTTGATGGCGGATACATCAAGCATTACTTTGATGCGTACTCCGCGTAACCCTGTTCTTCCAGCTTCTCAGCTAGCTCTGGGCCACCTTCTTCAACGATTCGACCATTTGCAAAAACGTGTACGAAGTCAGGTTTAATGTAGCGAAGGATGCGGGTGTAGTGAGTAATTAGCAATACACCTAAATCGTTATTTGCCTTTGCACGATTTACTCCTTCGGAGACAACCTTTAGCGCATCGACATCTAAACCAGAATCAGTTTCATCTAGAATCGCGATTCGTGGTTTTAGTAATTCAAGCTGCATGATTTCATGGCGTTTCTTTTCACCGCCAGAGAAACCTTCGTTAACGCTGCGCTCAGCGAAGGCAGGATCCATTTTAAGCGCTGCCATTGCATCTTTAACTTCGCCAACCCATTTACGTAGATTTGGAGCTTCACCGCGAAGTGCTGTTGCTGCAGTTCGCAAGAAATTTGATACAGAAACGCCTGGCACCTCTACTGGATATTGCATCGCAAGGAAGAGCCCAGCCTTTGCGCGTTCATCAACGCTCATTTCAAGAATATCTTGGCCATCTAAATGAACAGTTCCGCCAGTGATTTCATACTTTGGATGACCTGCAATTGAGTATGCAAGTGTTGATTTTCCAGAACCATTTGGACCCATGATTGCATGAGTCTCGCCTGAATTAACTGTTAAATCTACGCCCTTCAAAATTTCTTTAGGGCCGTTTTCGGTATTTACAACTACTTGTAGACCGCGGATTTCTAATTTACTCATCTTTTCTCTCCTTATAACCCTATAGAACTTCTACTATGACGTTTTTGCCATCAATTGAAACTGGATAAGTTTTTACTGCTTGTGTAGCTGGCGGACAGAGCGCTTCGCCTGAACGTAAATCAAATTCTGCTGCGTGTAACCAACATTCTATTTTGTAGCCGTTCTGTTCGCCTTCTGATAACGCTGCATCTTGATGGCTGCAATTATCTTCAATTGCAAAAACTTCATTACCAACTCGAGCAACACAAAGATCTTTGCCATTCTTAGTCAGCTTTACTGGTTTACCTTCAACAATTGCATCTAAAAGTAGGTCAGACATTACTTGCCTACCTTTTCTAATTCTTTATCGATATGGTTCATTAGACGCTCTTCGATCTCTTCATTATTGATTTGGCCAATGATTTCATTGAAGAAACCACGAACTACTAAGCGTCGCGCATCATCAATATTGATTCCACGTGACATTAAATAGAAGAGTTGTTCATCATCAAATCGTCCTGTTGTAGAAGCATGTCCCGCACCGACAATTTCGCCGGTTTCGATTTCAAGATTAGGTACTGAATCTGCACGAGCACCATCAGTTAAGAGCAAATTACGATTTAGCTCGTACGTATCAGTTCCCTCTGCGGCCGCTCGAATAAATACATCGCCAAACCAAACAGTGCGGGCAGATTCGCCTGCCAACACCCCCTTGTAATTAACGCGTGACTTGGCATTTGGAACTAAGTGGTCAACGTGCAAGCGATGTTCGAGGTGCTGGCCGGCAGATGCGAAATAGACGCCTTGCAAGTCAACATCTCCACCCGGCGCTTTAAATTCTACGGTTGGAAGAATTCGAACTAGTGATCCACCGATAGTTACAGTGATTGACTTAAAACTTGCATCCTTATCAACGATTGCGTGATGACGAGCTGCATAAACTGCATCTGCATCAAACTCTTGCAGTGTTACAAAAGTTAAATTTGATCCAGGTTCTAGCACAATTTCTAAATCTTCTGCGATCAAAGAGTTACCGGTGTTTTCAAAAATCAAGGTTGCTTTCGCAAATTTCTTTACAATGACCTGAACTCTTGAATATTCCGCATCTTTTATTACATTTCGACCAAAAATGATTGGCTCGTTGATTTCACCATCGATTGTCAATTGAGCAACCGTGGAATCGCCAACAACTCGCTGAACAATTGCATCATCGCTATTAGTAGTGTGATTTGTAGATGCCACTCGTTCAAACTTTACGCCGTTAGGTAACTGCTTTGAGATTAAGGAATGCGCTTCTCCGATCACCGCAGTGCCATCATGTAAACCTTTTAATTTAGCAAGCGGGGTAAAACGCCAAGCTTCTTCTCGACCGGTTGGAGTGTGAATAATGTTGGTATTTAACATTAACCAACCGCTCCTTCCATCTGAAGTTCGATTAAGCGATTTAGCTCTAGTGCATATTCCATAGGAAGTTCGCGCGCGATTGGTTCGATAAATCCGCGAACAATCATGGCCATAGCTTCATCTTCAGTTAAACCACGAGACATTAAGTAGAAGAGCTGATCATCTGAAACTTTAGAAACTGTTGCTTCATGGCCCATAGAAACATCATCTTCACGCACATCTACATACGGATATGTATCGGAACGAGAAATTGTGTCAACTAGCAGCGCATCGCACTTTACGGTGCTCTTAGAACCAAAGGCACCCTCATTAACTTGGACGAGTCCTCGATATGAAGTGCGTCCACCGCCACGAGCTACAGACTTTGAAATGATGGTCGAAGAAGTATTTGGAGCAGCGTGTACCATCTTGGAACCAGTATCTTGGTGTTGACCTTCACCAGCAAAAGCAATTGAAAGTGTCTCGCCCTTTGCATGCTGTCCCATCAAAAATACAGCTGGATATTTCATGGTGATCTTTGAGCCGATGTTTCCATCAATCCATTCCATGGTTGCGCCTTCTTCGCAGGTGGCGCGCTTGGTTACCAAGTTGTAAACGTTATTAGACCAGTTTTGGATTGTTGTATATCGAACACGAGCGTTCTTCTTTACGATAATTTCGACAACTGCAGAGTGAAGTGAATCTGATGAATAGATAGGCGCAGTACAACCTTCTACATAATGAACATATGAGCCTTCATCAGCAATAATTAAAGTGCGTTCGAATTGACCCATATTTTCAGTGTTGATTCGGAAATAAGCCTGTAATGGAATCTCTACATGTACGCCCTTTGGCACATAGATAAATGAGCCACCTGACCAAACTGAGGTATTTAGCGCAGCAAATTTATTATCACCGACTGGAATAACTGTGCCGAAGTACTCTTTAAAGATATCTTCATGCTCTTTTAATCCAGTATCGGTATCGAGGAAAATAACGCCTTGCGCCGATAAATCTTCTCTGATTGAGTGATAGACAACTTCAGATTCGTATTGAGCTGCAACACCTGCAACTAGTCTCTGTTTTTCTGCTTCAGGGATTCCTAAACGGTCATATGTATTCTTGATATCTTCTGGAAGATCATCCCAAGTTTGCGCCTGCTTCTCTGAAGAGCGAACAAAGTATTTGATGTTATCAAAATCGATAGTGGTTAAATCAGCAGCCCAAGTTGGCATTGGCTTCTTATCAAATAACGATAAACCTTTGAGACGTAAATCCAACATCCATTGTGGTTCGCTCTTCTTTGATGAAATATCACGAACCACTTCTTCGTTGAGACCGCGTTTAGCTTTTGAACCGGCGACATCTGGATCAGACCAGCCGTATTCGTACTTACCAATGCCCTCTAGTTCTGGATGTGCGATTGTCATTATTTACCTGCCTTTGCAAGCGGAATGTAAGTTGTGCAAACACCGTCTCCGTGTGCGATGGTTGCAAGTCTTTGAACATGTGTGCCTAGCGTTTTTGAAAAAATTGCAGTTTCAGCTTCGCAGAGATCTGGAAACTCGGCTGCAACGTGTGCAATGGGACAATGATGTTGGCACATCTCATATCCCGTTCCGTATTTGTGGGAAGTCTTATTGAAAGTTGCTGAATAGCCCTCATCAGTTAGAAAATCTGCGAGCGCCTTGACTTTATCCTTACTCTTTTCAAACTTCTTAACGATCTTCTTCTCTAAATCATCTGCACGATTTTGGGCAAATTCTTTAACAAAATTTGGATCTTTATTTGCCATGAATCGAATTGCGCTTATTGCTAAATCATCATAAGAATGTTCGAATCTTTCACGGCCGCTATCTGTCATTACAAAGACTTTGGATGGTCTACCTCGACCGCGTCCGCGCGCAGATGCTGCATGGGGTTCGCGTGCTTCTAAGGTGCCCTCTTCTAATAAGGCATCCAAATGGCGTCTGATTCCAGCTGGGGTAATTCCGAGGCGCTCGGAAAGCTCTGCAGCAGTTGATGGGCCATTCTCCAGGATGGAGCGAGCCACGCCTTCGCGAGTTCGTTCGTCCTTGATTTTCACAACGATATTGTGTCGTAATTCCGGTAAAGAAGCCAAATCTACCTTCGTTACTATGCACACATGGATTCAGCGAAGTTGGCAGGGTCGAAGAAGCTCTGGTACGCCGCTACCACCCTCCTAGCTCTTCAGATGTCGATCGTTGTAACTGGGGGCTTAGTCCGCGTAACTGGCTCTGGCCTTGGCTGTCCTACATGGCCCAAGTGCACCCCGGATTCCTTTATTCCAGATGAGAGCCAATCGCTCTATCACTCAGCAATCGAGTTCGGAAATAGAATGCTAACGATTGCCCTTTTAGCTGCAGCAATTGCAACTCTGCTTGCCTCTTGGAAACGGGCAGATTTACGGAATTTAGCAATCTTTCAAGTTCTAGGCATCTTCGGCCAAGGAATTCTGGGCGGAATCACAGTTCTTACAAAGTTAAATCCATTTACGGTGGCTAGCCATCTGCTTCTATCGATGTTCTTGATAGCTGGTGCTGCTTCGCTTCAATACAAAGTCAGACCTTTTGAGAAGATAGATTTAAATTCAGATATTCAAAATGGAAACAAATTTGGCAAGGCGTTGGCAACAATCGCTTTTGTAACTATATTTGCGGGAACTATTGTGACCGGAAGCGGACCGCATGCCGGAGATTGGCAAGCGCCACGTTTTGATTTTGATCTTTATCTAGCCGCAAAAATACATAGCTCGCTTGTAGCAATCACTGCCTTGCTAGCGCTTTTTATCGCCATCAAATTTCCCCGTGGCGTAGCCAACTGGTTGCTTGCAGTAATTCTTGGGCAGGGCTTAATAGGCTTAATTCAGTGGTGGCAGGGGCTTCCCCAGGTTCTAGTCGGCCTCCATTTAGTTGGAGCATCTCTATTCTGGTTTGCCATCTGGCGAACTCGAATCAGTTTTCTATATCAAAGATGATTGAAGTTCATTGAAGTTAAATGAAGTAGTAGCGGGAAAGGTAGTAAATGTCTTTTACTTGGGGAAATGAAGACGACCTAGTTGTTAAATATTCAAGAGCGCTCGCAGCTGATGCTGTTCAAAAGGTTGGCAATGGCCACCCAGGCACTGCAATGTCTCTTGCACCAGTTGCTTATTTAATTTTTCAAAAGCATATGATTCATGACCCTAAAGATCCTAAATGGATCGGGCGGGATCGATTTGTGCTCTCATGTGGACATTCATCTTTAACTCTTTATACTCAATTATTTTTAAGTGGTTACGGCTTAGAGATGAAAGACTTAGAGTCATTCCGCACTTGGAATTCACTCACACCTGGACATCCTGAATATGGTCACACTGCTGGCGTAGAAATGACCACCGGACCATTGGGTGCAGGTATATCCACTGCGGTTGGCATGGCAATGGCCGCTAGGTTTGAAAAAGGATTATTGGACCCAGGCTCTGATCTTTTCGATCATAAAGTTTATGTAATTTGCTCTGATGGAGATTTGCAAGAAGGTGTCTCTGCGGAAGCCTCCTCCCTTGCTGGCACTCAAGAATTAGGAAATTTAATTGTCATTTATGACGACAATCGAATTTCGATTGAAGGTGATACTCATGTTGCTTTTACCGAGAACGTTTCAGCAAGATATGAATCTTATGGTTGGCATGTAGAAGAAGTATCTGCTTCAAGTGATGGCTCTGTAGATATCAAAGCTCTTGATGCTGCAATTGAACGGGCTAAGCAAGAGGCCAATCGACCTTCATTGATTCGTTTACATACGATCATTGCTTGGCCTGCACCAAAAGCACAAGGAACTGCAAAATCTCATGGCTCTGCATTAGGCGATGAGGAAATTTCAGCAACTAAAGTTGCACTTGGTTTAAACCCTGAAGAAAAATTTGCAATGCCGGCAGAGATATTGGCTCATGCCAGAAAAGTTGCAGAACGCGGTGGCAAAGCGCATGCGGAATGGAACACTGAACTTGAAAAATGGAAGATTGCCAATCCTGAGAAAGGTCAATTACTTGATCGCCTTATTGCAGGAAAGTTACCTGCTATTTCACTTCCAGAATTTCCTTCAGATAAAGAGATTGCGACAAGAGCAGCAAGTGGCAAAGTAATTAATGCTTTAGCTGAGCAATTACCTGAACTTTGGGGTGGTTCTGCTGATTTAGCCGAATCCAACAACACCACTATTGAAAATGGTGGATCATTCCTGCCAGCTACTAGCAAGATGAAGAACGCTAATCCTTATGGTCGCATCATCCACTTTGGAATTCGCGAACATGCGATGGGTTCGATAATTAATGGAATAACTTTAAGTGGCTTAACAAGGGCATTCGGTGGAACTTTCCTAATGTTTGCTGATTACATGCGCGCATCAGTTCGTCTGGCAGCGATCATGGATATTCCAAGTATCTTTGTTTGGACACATGATTCAATCGGAGTTGGTGAAGATGGACCAACCCATCAGCCAATCGAACATTTCGCCGCACTACGCTCCATTCCAAATTTCAACGTAATTAGACCAGCAGATGCAAATGAAACTGCCGCTTGTTGGTTAGAGATGTTAAAGCGAAAGAAACCATCTGGAATTCTTCTTTCTAGACAGAATCTTCCTGTACTACCTGCAAATGCTGCTGGTGTTGCTATGGGAGCATATGCAGTTAAATCTGTCGCAAATCCAAAAGTTTCAATCATCGCAACTGGTTCTGAAGTAAGTGTTGCAATTAAAGCCGCCGAACTATTAGAAGCAGAGGGCGTTGCAACTCAAGTAGTTTCTGCTCCTTGCTTGGAGTGGTTTGCAGAGCAAGATGCTACATATCGTGAAAATTTGCTGCCTAAGAGCGCGCTAAAAGTGAGCATCGAAGCTGGCGTATCTCAAGGATGGCGTGAGTATGTTGGTGATTCTGGAGTGGTGATTTCACTCGATCACTTTGGCGCATCTGCATCCGCTGGCAAATTGTTTGATGAATTCGGCTTTACCGGTGAAAAGGTGGCAAATCGAATTAAGGCGGCGCTATGAAATTAACAGATCTTTATGCTGCAGGAACTAGCGCTTGGTTGGATGATTTATCCAGAGCGGCACTTACCACTACTCTGCCGGAACGAATTGCGCGTAAAGAAGTTTTTGGAGTAACGACTAATCCAGCTATTTTCCAAGCAGCGATCACAAAAGATGCTAGCTATAAAAGCGCAATAGCGGCAAGTAAGTCATTATCTGCAGAAGAGATCGTCGAGAAATTAACTACTGAAGATGTTCGTGAAGCTTGCAAACTTTTTAGACCAATATTCGATGCAACCAATGGTGTGGATGGTCGGGTAAGTATTGAAGTAGACCCAAGACTTGCACATAACACTGCCGAAACGGTGGCACAAGCAAAACGACTTTGGTCGATTATTGATCAACCAAATTTAATGATCAAAATCCCTGCAACTAAAGCTGGGTTGCCTGCAATTACTGAAGTTATTGCAGCTGGAATCAGCGTAAACGTTACTTTAATTTTCGCTCTAACTCGATATGCAGAGGTAATCGATGCCTATCAAGCTGGTATTGAGAAGTGTGCAAACCCAAAGAGCGTGCATTCGGTAGCTTCTTTCTTTGTAAGTCGCGTTGATTCTGCAGTTGATAAACTGCTTATTGATGATTCACTAAAAGGTAAAGCTGCGATTGCAAATGCACGATTGGCATATGAACTCTATTTAGAGAAGTTCAAGAACTTTACACACAATCATCAACGTCCGCTTTGGGCTTCAACCGGCGTAAAAGACCCTGCTTATCGCTCAACAATGTATGTAGATTCATTAATTGCACCAAACACTGTTAACACGATGCCGCCATCGACTTTGGATGCCGTTATTGCTGCAGTTATCGAAGCCGAAGATACGATAACCCCGAATATTCAAAGCGCCAAAGATGAACTGCTTGCACTAGCTGCTCTTGGTATAGATTTAAATAAGATTACTGACGAGCTTGAAGCCGATGGCGTCGACAAGTTCATGACTTCTTGGGATGTCCTACTAGATGCAGTAGAGGCAGAGATTCAGAAAGCGAAATAATGATCAAACTATCTGGTCCTTTAACTTCAAAAATTGACCGAAGTAGCGAGCTTTATCAAAAATTGAGCGCTGCTAATTCACGACTATCGAAGAAAGATTCCACTCTTTGGGGTCCGAAAGCGCAAGCAGAAGCGGCAGTGCGCTTAAATTGGGTAGATCTACCAGAATCTTCACGTGATCTTCTTCCGGCGCTAGATGCGCTAGCTGCGAAATTTAAAGGTAGAGATTTAATTCTCTGTGGAATGGGTGGATCATCTTTAGCGCCTGAAGTTATAGCAGGCACTTATAAAAAGCGCGCATTTATTTTTGATTTAACTGACCCAAATTATGCAGCACATGCTCTTAAGCGTGATCTTTCAAATTCAGTCGTTGTCGTTAGTTCAAAATCCGGATCAACCATTGAAACTGCATCTCAAAGAGCTGCGATGGAATCGGCTCTAACTAGCCAAGGTTTAGATCCTAAATCACATTTAATTTTTGTAACTGACCCTGGCTCTCCCTTAGATCAAGAAGTTCGATCAGGTGGATACATCGTAATTAATGCTGATCCAAATGTTGGTGGACGATTTTCAGCACTTAGTGCATTTGGTTTAGTACCTGCAGCGTTACTTGATGTAGATCCTTCAATACTTTTAGATAGCGCTTCAGCCCAAAAGGCTGAATTGCAAGCGGATGAAAATGTAGCGATAGACATTGCCTACCTTATGTTTACCAATTCAGAGCAATTCGTAGCTTTTACTGATTCTCCCGAAATTCCTGGTTTATCAGATTGGATCGAACAGCTAATTGCTGAATCAACTGGCAAAGATCAAAAAGGTCGAGTTCCAGTTGTAATCGCTTCACCAAACGAAGCAATCGGATCTGCGCAAATGCGGATTACTTTTAATTCTGGTGGCGATTTAGTTGTCTCTGGTGATCTTGGTGAGCATTTCATTACGTGGGAGTGGGCTACCGCATTACTCGGCTTTGCCCTTGAAATAGACCCTTTCAATCAACCAAATGTAACTGAGGCCAAAAATGCAACATCTGAATTACTAACAGAGTGGAGTAACAAGCTTCCAGCACCTTCTGCACTTCCTGCAACACAAACACCTGAGCAAGCATTAAAAGAATTGATTTCAAATTGTGACGGTTACATAGCAATTCTTGCCTATTTAGATCGCAAAGAAGATGTTGAGCTTGTAGAACTTAGAAAAGTATTAGCAGAGAAAAGTGGCAAGCCAGTCACATTTGGGTGGGGTCCAAGATTTCAACATTCCACAGGACAGTTTCATAAAGCAGGGCAACCGAATGGATCGTTCTTAATTATTACCGGAGACGTAAAAGAAGATTTTGCAATCGCTGGTAAGGAATTTACATTTCAGACTTTGGTAATGTCGCAGGCGCTTGGTGAATTTAGAGCGCTCGGGGCAAGAAAATACCCGGTAGTTAGAATTCATCTAACGGACCGGGCTTCTGGTATTTCAGAAATTCTTAAGGCCGCTAAGAAGCTTTAATCATCTTCTCCGCGCAATTTCTTTAACGCATCTTCAAGGATCTTTGTAGCTTCTGCTGGAGTGCGGCGCTCTTTTACATAAGCAAGGTGAGTTTTATATGGCTCATTCTTAATAGGTGAAGGCGGATTATTTTTATCCTGTCCTGCTGGGAAACCACATCTTGGGCAATCCCACTCTTCAGGAACTACTACGCCCTCCTCTTGGGCAAATGATGGACGAACTTCGTGTCCATTTGCGCACCAATAAGAAACAACAAATCTTTCAATAGCTTCGCCGCGTTCGGCTTCGCCCATAGGACCGGCGCCGACACGGCTACCGCGAATTGCGCTTCCACCTGCCATTATTTAAGCACCAAACTAAGTGCAACTACTCCTGCAAACCAAAGTCCACCAACAACGATAGTGATTCGATCAAGGTTGCGCTCAACAACTGAACTGCCGCCATAGGTAGATGAAACTCCACCACCGAATAAATCTGAGAGGCCAGAGCCTTTGCCCTTATGAAGAAGAACTAGGAGAACCATCAAGACGCTAGTAATCACTAGCAAGATTGATAGAGCTAATACCATTTGAATGACTCCTTGATTATTGCGCGAGACTGCAAATTCTAGCGTGAGAATTACGCGCTTTGCGCCGCATGGAACTTGGCGATTTTCGCAAATTCCTCAGGATCCAGGCTCGCACCGCCCACCAAAGCGCCATCTACGTCAGGTTGTTTCATAATTTCGACAACATTAGAGGATTTCACTGAGCCCCCATAAAGTATCCGGCACTTTTCTGCAATTTCATCCGAACCAATTTCTGACATTGCTTGGCGAATAGCTGCACAAACTTCTTGTGCATCATCGGGGGTTGCAGTCTTGCCAGTACCGATAGCCCACACTGGTTCGTAGGCAATCACGATCTTCTTTAACTCTGGTTTATGAAAACCAGAAAGGCCGGTTTTAACTTGCGCCACCACATGCGCAACATGTGTGCCAGCTTCACGAATAGAAAGTTCTTCACCAACGCAGAAAATTGGTGTGATTTCATTATCAAGCGCCGCTTTGATTTTCTTATTGATAAGAGCGTCGCTCTCATTGTGAATTGAACGCCGTTCTGAATGGCCAACAGTAACAAAAGAGCAACCAAGTTTTGCCAACATTGAGCCTGAAATATCACCAGTAAATGCGCCGCTTGCCTCGGGTGATAAGTCTTGCGCACCGTATTGAAGACGGAGACGATCTCCATCTACCAATGTCTGAATTGATCGAATATCTGTAAATGGTGGAAGTATCGCGACATCAACTGCGTCGTAATCCTTGTCATCTAATGAGTAGACCAACTTCTGTGCAACTGCAATTGCTTCAAGATGATTTAAATTCATCTTCCAATTTCCTGCCATTAATGGTTTACGCATTTTTCTCTCCTATTGTAAACTGTTAAAAACCTAATGCTTTAAGCCCTGGAAGTTCTTTACCTTCTAAATACTCAAGGGATGCACCGCCGCCAGTTGAGATATAACCGAATTGGTCATCGGCAAAACCTAACTTACGAACCGCTGCTGCTGAGTCTCCGCCACCGACTACTGAAATTCCGCCTTTTTGGTGAACTTCGATTAGAGCCTCAGCGACGACTTTGGTTCCGTTAGCAAAATTTGCAAATTCAAATACGCCCATCGGCCCATTCCAGAAAACAGTCTTGCAACCGATAATTGCATCTGCAAATGCTTTTGCAGATTCTGGCCCAATGTCTAGGCCAAGTTGATCTGAAGGGATTGCATCTGCGCTGACTAATGTTGGTTTGGCATCAGCCGAGAATTCTGGAGCCACCACAATATCTTTAGGGAGTAAAAGTTGTACACCATTCTTCTCTGCAGTAGCAAGTAACCCTTTAACGGTATCAAGCATCTCATCTTCGCAAAGTGATTTACCGATTTCTTTGCCTTGTGCTTTTAGGAAGGTAAAGAGCATTCCACCACCGATGGCAATGACATCAACTTTACCGAGCAAGTTTTCGATTACAGCTAATTTATCTGAAACTTTGGCGCCACCTAGTACCACTGCGTATGGACGAACTGGGTCTATGGTTAACTTCTTTAACACTTCGACCTCGGCAGCAACTAATACACCTGCAGCGTTTGGAAGTAGCTTTGGCAAATCAAATACTGATGCGTGCTTACGATGAACAGCCCCGAAGCCATCACCAACATAAACATCGGCAAGAGAGGCCAACTGCTTTGCAAACTCTGTGCGCTCTGCTTCATCTTTAGAAGTTTCAGCTGCTGCATAACGAATGTTTTCAAGAAGGAGAATCTCTCCTGCTTGCAGCGCCGAAGCATTTTCTTGAATTTTAGAATTAACTACAGTGGCTACTGATTCAAATTTAATTTCTTTTCCAAGTAGCTCACCAAGTCGCTTTGCAACTGGTGCTAAAGATAGTTCCGGCTTGGCTTCACCTTTAGGTCGACCCAAGTGAGCCGCAATAACAATTGATGCACCACCATCAAGGAGTGCTTTAATTGTTGGAAGTGATGCGCGAATTCGTCCATCATCAGTAATAACGCCTTCCTTCAGAGGGACATTTAAGTCGCAGCGAAGGAAGACGCGTTTACCGCTGACAGCAAAGTTAGCTAGTGCTGTCATCAGAAATTAAAGGCTCTTACCGACTAGACCAATTAGATCTACGAGACGGTTTGAGTATCCCCATTCATTGTCATACCAAGATGCAACTTTCACAGTTGATCCAATTGCTTTGGTTAGTCCAGCATCAAAGATTGACGAATGTGGATCAGTAACAATATCTGAAGAGACAATTGGATCTTCTGTGTAAGCCATGATGCCCTTAAGTGGACCTTCGGCTGCCTTCTTCATCGCAGCATTTACCTGATCAGCTGTAACTTCCTTTGCAAGCTCTACAGTCAAATCTGTAATTGAGCCTGTTGGAACTGGCACGCGAAGTGCGTAGCCATCTAACTTGCCCTTAAGTTCTGGAAGCACAAGCGAGATTGCCTTAGCTGCTCCAGTTGAAGTTGGGATGATATTTGTAGCAGCTGCACGTGCGCGACGTAAATCCTTATGAGGGAAATCAAGGATTACCTGGTCGTTTGTGTATGCGTGAACTGTCGTCATAAGGCCACGGAGAATTCCGAATTCTTCGTGTAACACCTTTGCAAATGGTGCGAGGCAGTTTGTGGTGCAAGAAGCATTAGAGATGATGTTGTGCTTTGCTGGGTCATACTGGCCATCGTTAACACCCATCACAATAGTGATGTCTTCATCTGTTGCAGGTGCAGAGATAATTACCTTCTTCGCGCCAGCAGTAATGTGCTTCTGAGCATCTGCCGCCTTAGTGAAGATACCTGTTGATTCGACTACTACCTCTGCTCCGACGCTTGCCCAGCCAAGTGCACCTGGATCGCGTTCTGCAAAAACTTTAATTGTCTTACCGCCAACGGTAATCGAACCTTCATTGGCGCTTACCTCTACTGGAAGACGACCTAAAATTGAGTCGTACTTAAGAAGGTGTGCAAGTGTTGCTGTCGGTGTTAAATCATTAATACCGACGATTTCGATATTCGGATTATTAAGCGCGGCGCGGAAAAAATTACGGCCAATGCGACCAAATCCGTTAATACCTACTTTTGTGACTTTTGATGCCATTTAGGTGATTACCTTTCACATGAAAAAAACCCAGCTAATTTGTAGATAGGGCTGAAACCTAGAATCCACAACGCTGGGGTACGTCCATAGCCTATCGCAGGCTGGTCCAATAGTTAAGTTCTAGTTAAGTAAGTCTGGCGATAATCCAGCCTCAGTATCGGGAATTCCAAGCTCTGCCGCGCGTTTATCGGCCATCGCTAGAAGGCGACGGATTCGTCCAGCAATTGCATCCTTAGTCATTGGTGGAGTTGCAAGTGAACCCAACTCTTCTAATGATGCTTGACCATGATTTATGCGAAGCTCTCCAGCTTCTTTCAAATGATCTGGAATTGTATCTCCCAAAATTTCCATTGCACGTTGTACTCGAGCAGATGCCGCAACTGCTGCGCGTGCACTTCTTCTCAAGTTTGCATCATCAAAATTTGCTAAGCGATTTGCGGTCGCGCGAACTTCACGGCGCATTCGTCTTTCTTCCCAAGCCATTACTGATTCATGTGCACCGAAGCGAGTTAATAAAGCACCGATTGCATCTCCATCGCGAATTACAACGCGATCTACACCGCGAACTTCGCGAGCTTTTGCCGAAATACCAAGACGACGCGCAGCTCCTACTAATGCCAATGCTGCTTCGGGACCTGGACAAGTAATTTCAAGTGAAGAAGATCTGCCAGGTTCAGTTAAAGAGCCATGTGCAATAAATGCACCTCTCCATGCAGCTTCCGCATCACAGATTGGACCATTAACAACCTGAGGTGGCAGGCCTCGAATAGGACGATTATGCGAATCTACTAATCCTGTTTGACGAGCTAGCGCTTCTCCATCTTCAATTACTCGAATTACATATCGCGAACCTTTTCGAAGACCCGAAGATGAAATAACTGCTAAATCTGAATCATGTCCGTATAAATCTGAGATATCTTTACGAAGACGGCGAGCACTTTGAGCTGCATCTAATTCAACTTCAACCACTATTTTTCCAGCAGCTATATGTAGCCCACCTGCAAAACGAACTAACGCCGAAACCTCTGCCTTACGACAGCAGGGTTTGGTAATTGCTAGACGAGTTAACTCATCTTTTAAGCTGGAAGTCATTGCCATATGTGTCGTTATTCAACCTTAATTATCGAAATTTTTCTCAAAAATTCGGCGAAAAATAGAATTTAATTTAGAAATATCGTGATGAATTGCGCCTGGAGCACGTCTTACATCTGACAAAATCAACTTCCCACCTAAACCATCAACCACTGCTTCAAGGTTCTGATGGTCACGAATTCCAGATGAGTCAGCGATAACGTAATCAAATCTCAAAGATGGTGCATATTCATTTAATAATTGCAGATGCTCTTCAGGTGTGTAACCTGCAAATTCATCTCCTGCAACAGATGGATGAGCATCTAAATTTAGAAGGATTATTTTCTTTGCATCGCTTGCACAAAGAGCATCTCTTTGTGCCGGAACCATCAAATGGGGAAGCACCGATGTCAACCAAGAACCCGGTCCCATAGAAATGAAATCTGCATCTTCAATCGCTCTAATAACTTCTGGGCGAGCAGGCGGATTCTCTGGAATTATTCGAATGGATTCTAAACGTCCCTTAGCAGTTGCAACTTCTTTTTGACCTCGAACCACAATGCGCCCAACAGAGGTTTGAAAAGTTCCTTCTATATCAAGTGGTTGAGCTGCCATTGGCAATACCCGCCCAACTACTCTAAGTAAAGTTCCTACTCGATCTAATCCAGCAACAAAATCTCCATCGCGATCCCAAAGCGCAGTTAATAAGAGATTTCCAACTGTGTGTTGATTTAAATGGCCTTCACTCGTAAAACGATATTGAAGGATTTCAGCCCAACTTCTACCCCAGTCATCATCAGAACAGAGTGCAGTGAGCGCCATTCTTAAATCTCCAGGTGGCAAAATTTCAAATTCTTCCCTAAGCCTTCCACTAGAACCGCCATTATCTGCAACGGTAACGACGGCTGTAATTTGATGGGTCAATTGTCTTAGTGCACTTAAAGTTGCAGCTAAGCCATGACCGCCACCTAGTGCAACAACTTTAGGTGTTGAGAAATCTAATTGGGTCATGCCAACTTATTCTCTACCGACATCTCTATGGACAGCATGAGCCTCAATTACAAAATCACTCTTCATCGCAGAAAGTTGTTTGGCTAGTTCTTCCGCAATTGCAACACTTCTATGTTTGCCACCGGTGCAACCAACTGCAAGGGTGATGTACTTTTTCCCTTCGCGCAGATAACCACTACTCATTTTCTTCAACAAAGTTGCATAGCTAGAGATAGTTTCGCTGACACCATCTTGCGATAAAACATATTCGCTGACATCAGAATTCTGTCCATTCTTAGGTCGTAACTCAGGAATCCAATGAGGATTTGGGATAAATCGACAATCTAAAACTAAATCAGAATCGACTGGGATTCCATATTTATAACCAAAACTCAAAACATTAATTCGAACTCCAGAAGCGCCATCACTCTTAAAAAATTCATTAATGCGCTTTTCTAGTTGGTGAACATTTAAATTACTCGTATCAATTACTTGATCAGCGTCAGCTCGAAATTCTTCTAGTCGAGCACGCTCTTTGATAATTCCATCGACAATGCGGCCATTTCCTTGAAGTGGATGTGGTCGTCTAGTGGATTCAAATCTTTGAACTAGTGCTTGATCTGAAGCATCTAGGAATAGCATTCGGTAATTAATTCCAGCCCCGCGTAATTCTTTAATTGAACTGCTTAAATCATCAAAATATTTACCAGTTCGGACATCAACCACCACAGCAATGCGTGGCGAATCTGATGCTTGCACAAGTCCAAGTAATAGCGCTGGCGGCAGATTATCAACCACATACCAGCCTGAATCTTCTAGCGCATGCGCTACGGTTGAACGCCCAGCCCCAGACATTCCGGTTAGAAGGAGTAATTCGTTACTCATGCTGACATCTTCCAGTATCTGTCAAGCATCTTTAATTTCACCCGTTTCCATATCTAATGAGACTGGTTGCTGCGCTAAGTGGGAAGAAATCGCTTGAGCTAAGCGCTCTCCGATTCCAGGGGTCTTTGCAATTTCCTCAATTGACGCTTTTCTTATTGCAGATACAGAACCAAATCGGTCCAATAGCGCTGCGCGTCTAGTTGGCCCCAAGTCATCAATCTCATCTAAGAGAGATTCGAGCATAATCTTTGATCTTCGAGAACGATGAAAGGTTATTGCGAAGCGATGAGCCTCATCTCTAACTCGTTGTAGAAGATATAAGCCTTCACTATTTCTAGGCAAAATTATTGGATCTGGATTACCAGGTAACCAGATCTCCTCTAATCTTTTTGCCAAACCCACAACAGCAATATCAGTAATACCTAATTCCAAAAGAGCGCGTTCGGCAGCTGCGACCTGCTGAGCGCCACCATCAACCACAATCAAATTTGGTGCATAAGCAAATTTTCCGGCCACCTCACCGATTTCTACATTTTGATCAGAAATCCAACGTTTCATGCGCCTTGAGATTACTTGATGCATGGCTCTGGTGTCATCATTAGCAGTACTTGTTTCGATAATAAATCTACGATAATCACTCTTCTTAATTTGTCCATCTTCGAAAACGACCATCGAAGCTACGACTGTGGTTCCGGAGGTATTTGAAATATCAAAGCATTCTATTCTAAGTGGCGCACCATCTAGAGCTAGCGCTTCCTGTATTTGAGTTAGGGCTTTACCGCTTACTGCGGCATCATTTGCGCGCTTAGAAAGATATTGAATAAGTGAATAACGAGCATTTCGTTCCACCGTCTGTGAAAGTTCTAACTTTTCGCCCCGTTGCGGAACTCTAATTTCTACTTTAGCGCCGCGAAGTTCTGACAGAAATTGCGCCAAACCTTGATCCACTTGACGATTAATGATCAACTCCGCGGGAATCTCTTCTTCCGAATAGATATTTACTATAAAGGGAGTCAATTCATCTTCGCCTTCGAGAATCTCATTTTGATTTAAAATCCAGCTTCTTGAACCTCTAATTGATCCCGCTCTAATTTTAAAAATTGAGGCCGCGGTATGTAATCCTTCCGTGTAAAGCGAAATTACATCTGCATTAATTGTTTCTGATAACGCAGCATCATTGGACTCTTGGGCAGTGTTTAAAGCGTTCACTTGATCGCGCAACCTGGCTGCTCGCTCATACTCTTCATTAGCCGCAGCTTCTGCCATCTCTCGTTCTAAAATCGCAACTAAATCAGTATTTCCACTTGATAAGAATTTATCTAATTTTTGAGCTAGTTCCTTATGCTCTGCTTCTGATACCCAACCGACGCAAGGTGCAGCACATTTTCCGATATCGCCTAGGAGACACTGTCTCTTACTTATCTTTGCGCGTTCGAAATTTCCTGCTGAACAACTTCGAACTGGAAAAACTTTCAACAATGTATCGTGAGTTGTTCGCAGTGCCCATGCTTGAATATACGGACCGTAATATTTAATGCCTTTTCGCTTCTCTTGTCGAGTAATGAACAATCTTGGATACTTATCATTGATTGTAAGCGCTAAGTAAGGGTAAGACTTATCGTCGCGGAAGCGGACATTAAATGGTGGCTTAAATTGTTTAATCCATGTATATTCCAATTGCAGCGCTTCAACTTCTCCACTGACTATTGTCCAATCACATCTGACTGCTTCTGAGACCATTCGATCAGTACGTTCAGCAAGTCCGCTTAAGAAATAAGAAGTGAGTCGATTTTTTAAATTGATTGCCTTACCCACATACAAGACTCGATCGTCCTTATCGAAAAATCGATATACCCCTGGTTCGGTTGGAATATTTTCCGGGCGGAATTTTGCCGGCATCGCTACTTCTTCTTTACTGCCTTTGATGATTTTCTATTTGTTGAAAGGATTTCTTTAACAAATTTACCTGTATAACTTGAGGCAACTTTTGCAACTTCTTCTGGCGTACCTTGTGCTACAACAGTGCCGCCCCGGAAGCCACCTTCGGGACCCATATCAATGATCCAGTCTGCACTTTTGATAACGTCCAAGTTATGTTCAATAACTACAACAGTATTACCAGTATCAACTAAACGATTAAGCACAACGAGTAACTTGCTTACATCTTCAAAATGCAACCCGGTGGTTGGCTCATCTAGAACGTAAATTGTTCGGCCAGTTGAGCGACGTTGAAGTTCGGTTGCTAGTTTCACACGTTGCGCTTCTCCACCTGAAAGCGTAGGAGCTGATTGTCCTAATCGAACATACCCCAATCCAACATCGCAAAGCGTTTTTAAATAACGGGCAATTGTTGGAACAGATTCGAAGAAATTGTGCGCTTCTTCAATTGGCATATCCAAAACATCAGCAATGGTTTTACCTTTGTAGTGAACTTCTAGAGTTTCCCGGTTATATCTAGCGCCGTGGCATACTTCGCAAGGCACATAAACATCTGGTAAGAAGTTCATTTCAATTGTTATTGTTCCGTCGCCAGAACAATTCTCACAACGACCACCTTTGACGTTAAAACTAAATCTACCTTGTTGGTATCCACGTACTTTTGCCTCTGTTGTTTCTGCAAATAACGCTCGTACCTTGTCGAAAACTCCGGTATATGTCGCTGGATTTGATCTTGGAGTTCTTCCAATTGGTGACTGATCGACGTGAACTATTTTATCTAAATTATCAATTCCGGTAACAGTTCTATGACGACCTGGAACTTGACGAGCGCCATTTAACTTATTTGCAAGAGCTACATAAAGAATGTCATTAACCAACGTAGATTTTCCAGAACCGGATACTCCAGTCACAGCGACAAAGAGACCTAATGGAATTTCAACATCGATATCTTTTAAGTTGTTTTCTTTTGCACCTTTAACAGTCAATTTGCGCTTTGGGTTGATTGGTCTACGTATGCTTGGAATTTCTATCGCTTTACGGCCAGATAAATAAGCACCCGTAATAGAATCTTTATTACTAATTAGTTCTTCATATGGTCCGCTAACGACTACATGTCCCCCGTGTTCGCCAGCTCCTGGTCCAATATCGACGACCCAATCTGCGGTACGAATAGTTTCTTCGTCATGTTCGACCACAATCAAGGTATTTCCCAAATTGCGAAGGCGAGTTAACGTATCGATTAATCGCCTGTTATCTCTTTGATGCAATCCAATGCTTGGTTCATCAAGAACATATAAGACACCAACAAGCCCGGAACCTATTTGCGTAGCCAATCTAATTCGTTGAGCTTCGCCACCCGACAATGAACCCGCAGCACGCGACAGAGTTAGGTAATCAAGTCCAACATCTAGCAAAAATCCCATGCGCTCATGTACCTCTTTGAGGACGCGTTCTGCGATCTTTGCTTCACGAGCATTTAACTTAATATTTTTAAGGAAGTTTGCACATTCATCAAGCGAAAGCTCACAAACCTCATAAATTGACTTACCACCAATCGTTACAGCGAGTATTTCTGGTTTTAATCGAGCACCTTTGCAGATTTGGCAAGGAGTCTCGCGCATAAATGATTCGTATTTGTCTCGGGAATAATCACTATCAGTCTCTCCATGCTTACGCTCGATAAACGGAATGACTCCTTCATAGCCGGTGGCATAAATACGGTCACGGCCATAACGATTCTTATATTTAACTTTCAATTCGTAGTCATAACCGTGAAGAACTGCATCTTTAGCCTTTTCAGAAAGTTTCTTCCAAGGCGTATCTAATGAAAATTTCAAGTCCTTTG
The DNA here is from genome assembly GCA_041165905.1 of Actinomycetota bacterium. Classification (GTDB taxonomy): domain Bacteria; phylum Actinomycetota; class Actinomycetes; order Nanopelagicales; family Nanopelagicaceae; genus ZLKRG08. The sequence goes on along the minus strand of JBEAMP010000116.1, from coordinate 14,126 downwards.
CAAGAGTTTCAAGAAGACGCATGAAATACTCACTACCGCTGCTAGAGGACCATAAGGAGATTGCACCTTCATTGATTGAGATTGAATCGTCAGGAATTACTAATTCAGGATCAACCTCTAATTTATTGCCAAGGCCTGTGCATTCTGGACATGCGCCAAAGGGTGAGTTAAATGAGAATGAACGCGGTTCAAGTTCCTCAAATGATAGACCGCAATCATGGCAAGCTAAATGTTCGGAGTAAGTTAGCTCTTCCTTATCAATTACATCTAAAGCTACAATTCCATTGCCTAGCTTTAATGCAGTTTCAATTGAGTCTGTAATTCGAGATTTAGATTCTGGTTTTACTTGGAGGCGATCGACCACAATTTCAATTGTGTGCTTCTCTTGCTTCTTTAATTTCGGAGGCTCAGCTAATTGAATTACTTTTCCATCAACACGTGCTCTTGAAAAGCCTTGAGTGATTAGCTCCTGCCAAACGTCAGCGAACTCACCTTTGCGGGCTCTGACCATAGGAGCAAGTACTTGAAATTTGGTGCCGGCAGGTAAATCCAAAATTTGGTCCACGATAGCTTGCGGGGTTTGCCTTGCAACTTCTTTGCCACAATTTGGGCAGTGCGGTCTTCCTGCTCTTGCGAAGAGTAAACGCAAGTAATCATAAACTTCAGTGATCGTTCCGACCGTAGATCTTGGATTTCGATTCGTTGATTTCTGGTCTATAGAGACTGCTGGCGATAAACCTTCGATAAAATCAACATCTGGTTTATCCATTTGTCCCAAGAACTGCCGGGCGTATGCCGAGAGTGATTCAACATAACGGCGCTGACCTTCTGCAAAAATTGTGTCAAAAGCTAAAGAAGATTTACCAGATCCAGAAAGGCCCGTAAAAACGACTAATGAATTTCGTGGTAATTCAAGCGAAACATTCTTTAGGTTATGTTCGCGAGCACCGCGGATTACCAAATGTTCTGCCACTTACTCCGCCTCTTCCATAGCTCTAAGCTCTCGCTTCAAATCTTTAATTTCATCGCGTAATCTAGCGGCTAATTCGAATTGCAATTCTGATGCTGCACCACGCATTTGTTCGGTGAGTGACTCTATCAACGCTAATAACTCTTGTCTTGGCAAGCTCACGAGAGTCTTGCTGTGTACGCCGATTGCGGGCAAATCGTTACGTTTACCACCTATTAACTTTTGCGTGTCTTCCTCTTCTTTAGCAATCAATTCGGTGATATCTGAAATCTTCTTACGCAGAGGCTGCGGATCGACGCCCTTTTCGGTGTTATAGGCAATTTGCTTTGCTCGACGTCGATTCGTTTCATCAATTGCCTTTTGCATCGAATCTGTCACATTATCTGCGTACATATGCACTTCTCCAGAAACGTTTCGAGCGGCACGACCGATCGTTTGAATCAAAGATGTTGCAGATCGCAAGAATCCTTCTTTATCAGCATCTAAAATTGAAACCAACGAAACTTCTGGCAGATCCAAACCTTCGCGAAGTAAGTTAATTCCAATTAATACGTCATATTCGCCGAGTCTTAATTCTCTAAGCAGTTCTACGCGACGCAAGGTATCCACCTCAGAGTGCAAATAACGAACTCGCACTTTACGTTCTTGTAGGTACTCTGTTAAATCTTCAGCCATTTTCTTGGTTAATGTTGTTACAAGTACGCGTTCATTGCGTTCAGCGCGTAAATTAATTTCGCCAAGGAGATCATCTATTTGTCCTCTAACTGGCTTGAGTACAATCTTTGGATCAACCAAACCGGTCGGGCGAATCACTTGCTCAACTACCTCTCCACCAGTTTTTTCTAATTCGTATTTACCCGGTGTCGCGGAGAGATAAACCTTCTGACCTACTCGTTCTAGGAACTCCGGAAACTTAAGTGGACGGTTGTCCATGGCACTTGGCAAACGAAATCCGTGCTCAACCAATGTCCGTTTTCTAGAAGCGTCACCTTCGTACATCGCACCGATTTGTGGAACAGTGACATGGCTTTCATCAATGACTACTAAGAAATCTTCTGGGAAATAATCTAAAAGGCAATTAGGCGCACTCCCCGGTTCGCGATCATCTAAATAGCGAGAATAGTTTTCAATTCCACTGCAAAAACCAAGTTGTTGCATCATCTCCATATCAAAAGTGGTACGCATCCGAAGTCTCTGCGCTTCTAGCAACTTTCCTTGTTTTTCAAATTTCGTAACTTGCATTTCCATATCCGCTTCGATTTCAGCAAGAGCGCGCTTCATGGTTTCTGGACCGGCGGCGTAATGCGTAGCAGGAAAGATATACATTTCGCTTTCGTCACGGATTATCTCTCCGGTCAATGGATGTAACGTAGTGATTCGTTCTATTTCATCACCAAACATCTCAATTCGAACTGCGAGTTCTTCATACATTGGGATAATTTCAATAGTGTCTCCACGAACTCGGAAAGTCCCACGTTCGAAAGCCAAGTCATTTCTCTTATATTGAATATCTACAAATTTTCGGAGTAATAAATTTCGTTCAATTTCCTCGCCGACTCTAAGTCTTACCATCCGATCTACATACTCTTGTGGGGTGCCTAGTCCATAGATGCAAGAAACCGTTGCTACCACGATGACATCACGACGTGTTAATAAACTATTTGTAGCTGAATGGCGTAAACGTTCAACTTCTGAGTTAACGCTAGAATCTTTTTCGATAAAGGTATCTGTTTGAGGAACGTATGCTTCTGGCTGATAATAGTCATAATAACTAACGAAATATTCGACAGCATTATTCGGTAGTAGTTCTCTAAATTCATTAGCCAACTGAGCTGCCAAAGTTTTGTTGTGTACAAGTACCAAAGTAGGTCTTTGCAACCTTTCAATCAACCAAGCAGTAGTTGCAGATTTACCGGTACCGGTTGCTCCTAAGAGAACCACATCCTGTTCCCCAGCGTTGATTCGGCGTGCAAGATCCTCAATCGCTTCTGGTTGATCGCCGGCAGGTTGATAATCAGAAATAACTTGAAATGGCGCTACTCGACGTTGCAAGTCAGTTACGGGGCGCATTTAATTCTTCCCAAATTGCCTCTACTTTTCGCAGAAGCTCTTCCTCGGTTCCGTCGTTTTCGATTTGAATATCTGCGATTGCTCTTCGCTGTTCAGGAGTTGCCTGATTGGAAATTCGCTTTTCAATTTCTGATTGAAGCAAACCGCGGCTCTTTAGCCTTTCAATTCTTAATTCAAGAGGGGCTTCGACCGTTATCACCTTATCAAACTTTGATGCGGCATTAGTTTCTACCAACAACGGAATTTCGTAAATCAAAATTTGATTCTCATTCAAACTATTTCGGGCTTGGGATAATGCTTGTTGAACTTTTGGATGAATTATTGCTTCGAGAGCTTTACGCTTGATTGGATCGGAGAAAACTATTTCTCCAAGAGCGCGTCGGTCGATATCGCCATCTTTGAGAATAACATCCCCAAATTCAGAAATCACTTGATCAAAACCTTCACTGCCACGTTCTATTGCTTGGCGCGCAAGTTGGTCTGCATCGATTACCTCAGCACCCAATGAGAAAAAGTAATTTGCAACTAAAGATTTGCCGGATCCAATTCCGCCAGTCAATGCAATTACGCTCATATATAAAAGCCTATCGGTAAGAAAAAAACCCCGTGAATTTCACGGGGTTTTTGACTAATTTAATTACTCGGCAGCAGGTGCTTCGGCCTCTGCCACTTTCGCGGCATCCTTCTGCTTCTTGTGTGCCATGAAACGTGCTTGAGCTTCAGCGTATTGACGCTCCCACTCTTCGCGCTGTGCTTCGTATCCTGGCTTCCACTCTTGGGCATCTGCATCGAATCCTTCTGGATAGATGAAGTTACCTTCTGCATCGTAACGAGCAGGCATTCCGTATTGAGTTGGATCAAAAGCTTCAACTTCAATTTCAGCGCCTTCGTTAGCTTGCTTTAGAGATAGAGAGATTCGACGGCGTTCTAAATCGATATCAATAATCTTTACAAATAGTTCGTCGCCAACCTGAACAACCTGCTCAGGAATTTCTACGTGACGTTCTGCAAGTTCAGAGATATGTACTAGACCTTCGATTCCTTCATGCACTCGGATAAATGCACCGAATGGCACAAGCTTTGTAACAACACCTGGCACCACCGTATTAATCGTGTGGGTGCGAGCAAATGCCTGCCATGGATCTTCCTGGGTTGCCTTAAGTGAAAGTGAAACACGTTCGCGCTCGAAATCTACTTCGAGTACTTCGACGGTTACTTCGTCGCCAACTTCTACAACCTCTGAAGGATGATCAATGTGCTTCCATGAAAGTTCTGAAACGTGAACAAGTCCATCAACGCCGCCGAGATCAACGAATGCACCAAAGTTAACAATTGAAGAGATAACTCCGGTACGAACTTGACCCTTTTGTAGCTGGTTCAAGAAAGTTGTGCGTGATTCTGATTGGGTCTGCTCTAAATAAGCACGACGTGAAAGAACTACGTTGTTACGATTCTTATCTAATTCGATAATACGAGCTTCAACTGTCTTGCCAATATAAGGTGAAAGATCGCGTACGCGTCGCATTTCAACAAGTGAAGCTGGAAGGAAGCCACGTAGACCGATATCTACAATCAATCCGCCTTTAACAACTTCGATAACAGTACCGGTAACGACTTCGTCGCGTTCCTTCTTGCCTTCGATTTCGCCCCATGCTTTTTCATATTGAGCGCGCTTCTTTGAAAGGATTAAACGTCCTTCTTTATCTTCTTTTTGAAGAACTAGAGCTTCAATGCTCTCTCCAACTTTGACCAATTCACTTGGATCAACGTCGTTGCGAATTGATAATTCGCGAGATGGGATTACACCCTCTGTCTTATATCCGACGTCTACGAGTACTTCGTCGCGATCAACCTGGACGATAACGCCAGATACAAGATCGCCATCATTGAAATTTCGGATTGTGCCTTCGATTGCGGCAAGAAAATCTTCTGCTGAGCCAATGTCATTGATTGCAATGCTTGGCGTATTTAAATTGGTCAAGATACTCCGTAGGGATAGTTAGTAGTAGGAATGAATTTTGATGGCTTCAAAATTCAACTTGCGAAGGGCAAGGTTACTTATCACCCGCTAGATAGAGCAAATCCGAGATTATTTTCCGCTAAGACCCGCTAGATTACGCGTGCGATGAAGCAATATTTAGAGCTACTAAAAATTCCGATGGCCAGAAAGCTGTTAATTGCGGCTACTCCGGCGCGTATGGCCTACTCAATGATCGGGCTCTCAATATTCTTTAAAACTGAGCATACTTTAGATTCAATTCCATTGGCTGGATTAGCAATTGGTTTAAATGCCTTAGCAGGTTCTTTAACCGCTGGTATTCGTGGAAGTGCAATTGATAAATGGGGTCAGAAATGGCCAATCAGAATTCTCGTTCCTGGTTATGCACTTGGAATTATTGCTTTAAATATTGCATCTACCAAAACTGAAATTTTGATTTGGGCATTTGTACTCGGCTTTTCAGCGCCACCTATCAATTTATCTGTTCGTCCACTTTGGAAACAGATTGTCGGCGAAAAAACAGTTCGAACTGCATATGGTTTGGATACCGCTGTGATGAACGGGGTGGGAATTATTGGTCCTGCGGTAGCAACCACAATTTCACTTTCCAGTAGGCCAGGATTCGCACTTGGAACTTGCGCTGCCTTAATGATTATTGGCGGTCTAGCACTTGAATTCACAATCAATCACCGTAATTGGTTTACGGAAAAGAAAGATCCAAGTGAAGCCAAACTTTGGAAAGTGCCTGCAATTAGATTGCTGATGATTGAAGGTTGCTTCATCGGTCTTGGTTGGGGTTTTTTTGATGTAGGTATTCCCGCGTACACGACTTTAGAGGATGTTCCACACCGTACTGCTTGGCTATTTTCAATTATGAGCCTTTGTAACGTTATAGGTGGTTTGATTGCAGGTTTGATTAAGAAACGCCGCTCTGCATTTAGAACTATGCGAGCAACTTACTTTGGATGGTTTATTTTCTCTCTTCCGCTTTATTTCACCTATCCTGATTGGTCTCTGGCAGTTGTTGGTGCACTACTGGGATTAACTGGTGGCGCGTTGCAAGTCTTTTATTTCGAAGTATTAGATGCAGTCAGACCACAAGGAAGTGCCACTGCCTCACTTGGCTGGCTTTGGACAATTGAAGGTTCTATGGCTGCACTCGGAAGCGCATTGGGTGGATGGGTTGCAGAAGCAATTTCTCCGCAATTCTGTCTTGGTGTTACAACATTAATGTTGGCAATTGGTTTTGCAATTTTAAATATCGGAAGAAGAAGATTTACTGCAGCTGATGTCGTTCTGGAAGGTTAATGCTCAGCAGCGTGCCAGCTAGCGCCGTACCCAATATTTACAGATAAAGGCGCTTTAAGCGGGTAAGCCGCTCCCATCTCTTGTTTAACCAACTCTTTAAGTTGCTCTAATTCAGAATCGATATACTCAAAAAGTAATTCATCGTGAATTTGCAGAAGTAGTCGAGATTTTAGATTGGCTGCTTTCATTGCCTGATCAACTCTTAACATAGCTAATTTGATTATGTCGGCAGCGGTGCCTTGAATTGGTGCATTTAAAGCTGCGCGCTCTGCAATCTCTCGTTTAAATTTATTTTCGTTTTGTAAATCTGGCAGATATCTGCGGCGACCTAATAAAGTTTCGGTATAGCCAACTTTTCTAGCTTCAATTACAACTGTTGCTAAGTAATCCCTAATACCGCCGAAACGTTTGTAGTAATTTTCCATTAACGCGCTTGCTTCTCCAGGCGTAATATCTAATTGCTGTGATAATCCAAATGCCGTTAAACCATAAGCAAGACCGTAAGACATCGCTTTTATTTGGCGGCGCATATCTGGCGTAACTTCGTTGCCTTTAACACCAAAAACCAAAGATGCAACTGTCGAATGGAGATCTTCACCTGAGGCAAAGGCTTCTAATAATTTTTTATCCTCTGCCAGATGAGCAAGAATTCGCATTTCAATCTGACTGTAATCAGCGGTAAGTATTCCATCAAAGCCCTCACCTGCTATAAAGCCATCTCTAATCTTCTTTCCTGCCTCGGTGCGAATAGGAATATTTTGCAAATTTGGCCCAGTTGATGAAAGGCGACCGGTTGCAGCAACAGTCTGCTGGAAATGAGTATGTATTCTGTTATCAGACGCAATTTCCGCTAATAACCCTTCAATAACACTTTGCAATTTACTTGCTTCGCGAATTTTAAGTAGCGCCTCCAAAACTGGATGTTTGGTCTCAGAAAACAACCATTGCAGACTTTCCGCATCTGTTGTGTAGCCAGTTTTGATTTTTTTAGTTTTTGGCAATTTCAATTCATCAAAGAGCACTACTTGCAACTGCTTTGGTGAAGCTACATTGAATTCATGGCCTGCTGCCTCAAAAGCAATCTGACTCTGCTTGGCAACTTCTTTCTGAAGATCTTCACTTTGAGCCTTAAGCACCTTTTTATCTATCGCTACCCCAAAACGCTCCATCCTGGAGAGGCTTTGGGCTACTGGAATTTCTAGATCAATAAGGAGCTTTAGAGCATTACGTGCTGATAGTTCTTCAGTTAATTTATCGCGCAAAGAAAATAGCGCCCCGGCTTTGGCGGAGAGAGAAGCATCAGTTAAGCCCCATCGTTCAAGAATTTCATCAATCTCAGTCAAACGATTCCCTGGGTCAACTAAGTAACTGGCAAGAGAGGTATCAAAGACCACGCCTTTAAATTCAATGGTCCTTGCAAGTGATTTAAAATCATGTGAAATTTTTTGAATGCCTGGATCAGCTAGCCAAGGCCCAATCTCATCAGACATAACTAAATAAACTTCACTTGGCGATATTGCTACTGCATATGAACTTAATCGTTCATCTAATAATTCAAATAGAAAACCAATTGTGCCTGTAAACTTCTTAAGTTTTTCTGTAACTTCTTCGGGAGAAGAGAATTTAATATCGACTGCTTCAGGGACGCTATCAGCCTTGGAAGGCAACTTGGCAATTAAACTTCGAAATTCCAGTTTTGCAAATATTTCTCGTAATGCATCGTAGTTAAAACCATTCCAATTCATATCTGTTAAGTTGAAATTTATTGGCGCATCAGAAATTAGTTGAGTTAATTCCCGATTTCGGATAGCAGAATCAATGTTTGCACGTAATGAGTCGCCAACTTTGCCGCCAATTTCATCTATCTTCTTGACTAAATTAGAGAATGATCCATATTCAATAATCCATTTAGCTGCAGTCTTCTCTCCCACGCCTGGAATGGAAGGTAAGTTATCGCTTGGGTCTCCTCGAAGCGCGGCAAAATCAGGATACTGCGCTGGAGTCAATCCATATTTTTCAAAAACAGCAGCGGGTGTCATGCGAGCCATTTCTGAAACACCCTTTTTCGGATATAAAACAGTGATCTGTTCGGTCACCAATTGAAAACTATCTCTATCTCCAGTACAGATAGCAACTACAAAACCTTCATCGACTGCACGTTTAGAAATTGTGGCCAATAAATCATCTGCTTCGAAACCTTCTAAAGAATATTCATTAATGTTCATCGCTTTAAGAGCTTCATGTATTAAAGGGATTTGAGAACGAAATTCATCAGGAGTAGCACTTCTGGTGGCCTTATATTCTGGAAATTTTTCAGTTCGGAAAGTTTTGCGCGAAACATCAAAAGCGACCGCAACGTGAGTAGGTTGTTCATCCTTAATCAAAGTCATCAACATATTTGAAAAACCGTAAACTGCATTCGTATGCTGACCCGATGCAGTCGTGAAAGCATCAACAGGAAGAGCGAAGAAAGCTCTGTATGCCATTGAATGGCCATCAATTAATAGAAGTTTCTTCCCCACGCATGCATCTTATGATGTTACCTTTTGATTATGGATTTCATGGAGCTATTAAATGGTCGTGGTCAAGCTGCCCTCGATAAGAAGATGGGCATCAAGATTCTAGAAGCAACTCCGGAGCGTTTAGTTGGAACAATGCCAGTTGAAGGCAATACCCAACCACTTGGATATTTGCATGGTGGCGCAAATGTAGTTCTTGCAGAATCTTTAGGTTCAATCGGATCTTGGTTGCATGCTGGTCCAAATCGCAGAATTGTTGGTGTTGATATAAATGCAACTCACCATAAAACAGCAACTAAAGGAATTGTTACCGCAGTTGCTACTGCAATTTCTTTAGGTAGAACTCTTTGTAGTTACAACATAGAGATTACAAATGAAGACGGACAGCGCACTTGCACTGCCCGTATCACTTGCTTAATTCTTAATGATTAAAACTTATTAGTGTGCACCTGTTCCTAAATAAGCTTCCTTAACTGCAGGATCATTTAATAAATCCTTTGCAGGAGCTTCTTTAGTAACATGTCCAACTTCCAGAATATAAGCACGGTGTGCGCGTTGAAGCGCCTGTTGTGCATTCTGCTCAACAAGAAGAATTGTGGTTCCCTCTTTATTGATCTGAGTGATGATATTAAAGATGTTTTGAATCATCATCGGCGCAAGACCCATTGACGGTTCATCGAGCAACAGAACTTTTGGACGCTGCATTAATGCACGACCAATCGCCAACATCTGCTGCTCTCCACCAGATAACGTTCCACCAAATTGTGAGGCGCGCTCTTTTAGACGTGGGAATAAGTGATAAACGTGATCTAAATCTTCCTGCATCTCAGCTTTGCGATTGCCACGGAAGAATTTACCCATCTCAAGATTCTCAAGAACGGTCATCCCAGGGAAAATTCCACGCCCCTCTGGCGCTTGTGAAATTCCCATCTCAACTCTTTCGTGAGCAGGTACTTTGCTAATGTCTTGGCCATCAAAAAGAATTTGGCCACTTGTTACTGGGCGAATGCCAGAAACAGTTTTTAACATTGTGGTTTTACCGGCACCATTTGCACCAATCAAGGTAACAATTTCACCTTGATTTACGTTTACTGAAACGCCTTTGATGGCTTCGATTTTTCCGTAGAAGACATGTAGATCTTTAATTTCAAGACGCATCTGCAGGTGCTCCTAGGTAAGCCTCAATAACTCGAGGGTCATTTTGAACTGCTGATGGAATGTCATCGGCAATTTTGGTTCCGAAATCGATAACAATTACTCGATCTGAAATTCCCATGATTAAGGACATATCGTGTTCGATTAATAGAACTGTATATCCAGCATCGCGTATCTTCTTAATGGTGTTTGCAAGTTCGACCTTTTCTGCTGGATTAAAACCGGCAGCAGGTTCGTCGAGCAAAATAACCTTTGGATCAGTTCCCATTGCGCGGGCAATCTCTAATCTTCGTTGCACACCGTAAGGAAGATTCTTCGCCAAGCGATCTGCATATTCATCGATACCTATGAATTTGAGAATCTCCATAGCTTTCTCGCGACCTTCGCGCTCTTCTCGACGAGCACGAGGTAAACCAAAGAGCGCACCCATTAGACCTGATTTTTTATGTACATCGGTTCCGGTAAGAACATTCTCAAGTGCAGTCATGTCTCCCCAGAGGCGAATATTCTGGAAAGTGCGAGCGATTCCTAATTTAGTGATATCAAAGCGCTTCATTCCATTCAAACGCTCACCATTAAAGAGAATATCGCCCTCAGTTGCTTGGTATACACCGGTTACTACGTTAAAGACGGTGGTCTTTCCTGCACCATTTGGTCCAATTAATGCCAAAATTTCTCCAGGATAAAGATCAATATTTACTTCATTTAATGCAGTAACTCCACCGAATCGCATTGTGACATTACGTAACGAAAGTACTGCATCATCTCTAGTCTCTTTTTGTAGATGTTTTGACATTGTTACGCCCCCTTCTTCACAAGAGCTTTTTCGCGTTTCTTACGTGGTAATAAACCATCTGGGCGGAAGTTCATGACTAGCACTAACACCAATCCAAATACCAACATACGTTCGTCAGAAATAAAGCGAATTCGATCTGGTAGATAGCCAAGGATTGCCGCACCAAGGATTACGCCCCAGATGTTTCCGATTCCACCAAATACGACGCAAGCAAGGATCAAAACTGAGACGTTCAATTTGAACTGCTCTGGAGAGATAAATAGGTTCTTGGACGCAAAGAGTACGCCCGCTGCACCACCTACTGATGCGCCTAATGTAAATGACCAGATTTTGTATCGAAGAGCGCGAACTCCCATTAGCTCTGCTGCATCTTCATCTTGACGAATCGCTTCCCATGCACGACCTGGGCGGCGCACTGTTAAACGACGGATCATCCAAATTGTCAGAAGAATCATCACTAAAACAACCCAATAGAAAAGTTTCTGATCTACTAAGTCAAACTCTTGACCCAAAATTGCAGGAGGCATTGGCACGCCAGCGATTCCGTTTGGACCATTAGTTAAACTGCCCCAGTTAAGTGCGATGATGCGAATAATTTCTCCGAAACCCATCGTGACAATAGCTAAATAATCACCACGAAGGCGCAAAGTTGGGAAACCAAGAAGAAGGCCTGCGAACATTGCAAGCAAGATTCCAATTGGCATAACTTCCCAAGTGTTCCAGCTATAACGAACACCCAGAATACCCATGGCATATGCGCCAAGAGCAAAGAAAGCAACGTAACCCAAATCCAACATACCTGACTTACCAACCACAATATTTAGTCCAAGCGCCATCAAGACGAACATGGCAACAGGGTGAACTAGAACTGCGGTATAGGAAGCATTTGGAGTATCTAAGAAACTAATTCCAAGGAATGGTAAGCAAGCTGCTGCCGCAATAAATGCAAGCACCAAACCAACTCTTTGGATTCGGTTAGAGCGCTCCCATTTATCTGCGCCCCAGTCACGGAGATTGAAATTCATATTCATAACCGTTACGCCCTTCCTGTCTGGATCGCTTCTCCGAAGAGACCAGTTGGTCTAAATAGGAGTACGAGAATCAAAACTACGAATACGGTAATAGCCTTCCATTGAGTGCCAAGTATTGCTGCGGCATATGTCTCTAGAAGACCTAGAGCGATACCGCCAGCCATTGCACCTCGGATATTGCCGATTCCGCCAAGTACTGCAGCGGTAAAGGCTGCGATACCCATGGTGAAACCAACGTCAAACTTAGTAATTTCATAAACTGTTGTGTAAAAGAATGCTGCGGCTCCTGTTGCCAGACCACCGATTGCGAAAGTTATGGTGATAACTCGATTTAGATTGACGCCCATTAATTTGGATGTCTCTTCTGACATTGAAACTGCACGGATTGCCTTGCCCATACGAGAAAGTTTGATAAAACGCTCAAGCATTATAAATATCACTGCACCTGCAACAATGACTACGACGTTGTCTATACGTACATGGGCATCAAAAATATTAAACATGGTCGACTTCTCAAGAACGCGAGGCACGTTTACCGGGCGAGAGTCAGTCAAGATGCGCATACCTTCTGAAAGTGCAATTGACATACCGATTGCTGAAATTAAAGTTGCAAGACGGTTGACGCCTTTTGCTCTAAGTCTTCGATACGCTACAAATTCGACAACGATTGCCACAATCGCTGAAGTTGCCATAGCTGCAACTAAACAAAGAAGCAGAACTAAAATTAACTTGCCGCCCTTAGCAGGATCTGATGTAGGTGTGAAACTAAAAACACGTTCCGTCACGACTACAGATGCGAAAGTACCCCACATGAAGATTTCAGAGTTGGCGAAGTTGATCATACGGAGCACTCCGTAAACCATGGTGTAGCCAAGTGAAATCAAGACATAGATGAAACCTAGAGCGATGCCAGAGATGGTCAATTGCCAAAACTGATCGAGCAGAACGTCAAACATCTAACTCCCTAATTCGTTTAGTTTAAAAGTCCCCAAGAAAAAGAAGAACGGGCGCTTTAGTAACCGGGAAAGGTTACCAAAGCGCCCGCACTTTATTAACTTTTTTTGGTAGTTATATCTACCTATTCAGCCTAATTAAGCAACTGGGCCGGTATTTACTAGTTCGCCCTTAGTGACGTTGAAGCCAGCGAAGCCGCCTTCTGAGATATCACCATTACGGTTGAACTTGTACTTAGCTCCACCAACACCGATGAATGGACCACCCTTGATCCAGTTCAACATTGCGTTACGTGTTAACTTGCCAGCCTTGATACCTGATAGGAAGATATTTGCTGCATCGTATGATTCTGTAGCGTAAACGCCTGGTTCAGAACCCATTGACTTTGTGTAAGCAGCAGCAACAGTCTTGCTTGCATCTGCTAGACCAGCAACACCAGTTAGACGTGCACCTTCAGCTGCATCGCCAGCTAGAACTGCGAACTGTGAGTTGAATACTCCGTCGCCACCTGCGAATACAACGCTCTTAAGCGCTGCATCTGCACGCATCTGCTTAACGAATGTTGCACCAGCTGAGTAGTAACCGGTGTAGATAACTACGTTTGCACCAGATGACTTGATCTTTGCAACTGTTGCTGAATAATCCTTGGTATCTGCAGGAACTGAATCTGTTCCAGCAAGTGTGATCTTAAGTGACTTAAGAGCTGCCTTTACATATCCAGCTAGTGGAACAGCGTATGCAGACTGATCATCAAATAGGAATACCTTAGGTGAAGTAACACCCTTAGTTGCGAACTTAGCTAGAGCTGGACCCTGCTTATCATCTGTTGCAACAACGCGGTGGAACACAGGCTGACCGTAATCAGACTTGTTCTTTGGATCTGTTAGAGATACACGAGTTGCTGATGGAGAGATAAGTGGAAGACGTCCTGCCTTGTAGTAAGGAAGTGAAGCAATTGTTGCGCCTGAGTATGCAGGACCAACAAGGCCGATGATCTTTGTGTTCTGTCCAATTGCAGGAGCTACCTTTGCAGCTTCTGATGGATCACCTTGATCATCAACTGAAACTAACTGCACATTGAATTGTGGGTTAGCTGCGTTGAAAAGCTTGATTGCGTACTTAACTGCATTCTGCTCGTCAGTACCTGTTGAAGCTTCGCCACCAGATAGTGGACCCTGGTAAGCAAGATAAACAGTCTTTGCTGCTGCGTTAGCCTGTGAGGTAACTGCAACACCGAATGCGAGAGCTGCAGCAGTCGCAACGGCAAGACCGCGTTGGATCTTCTTGTTCATTTAATACCTTTCGTAATTTCCCGGGAAGGGAG
>JBEAMP010000115.1:0-8583 GCA_041165905.1 Actinomycetota bacterium | reverse complement strand
TCTTCACGTATTTAAAGGCGGCCAGGTCGTAAAGACTGTAATTGGCGCTAAGCCGAAGCCTGCGCTACTTAAAGATCTAGCTGAATTTATCTAGAGATTTACCGAAGAGCATGATCGAAGTCCTGCTTCGACCAGGCGATAGTGGAGATTTGGTAAACCAAGTCATCACATCGCTAAATCGAATCGGTTTATTGCATTCCACTCCAGAAGTTTTCGATAAAAGTGTTGCTGATGCGGTTGCGCTCTTTCAACAACAACGCGGATTAACTTCGACCGGAAATGTAAACGACCAGACTTTCCAAGCACTTGAAGAAGCTCGTTGGAAGCTAGGCGATCGCTCACTTTATTTACAACCTTCACCGTTAATGCGCGGTGATGATGTTGCGCAATTACAGAGCCGCTTGACTGATATGGGTTTTGATTGTGGGCGAGTGGATGGAATTTTCGGTCCTAAAACTGAAGGTGCTATTAAAGAATTTCAAAAATCTGTTGGTGCAGTAGTTGATGGTAAATGTGGTCCCGCAACTATCACCGCATTAATTCGCTTAACAAAAACTGTTGCAGGTGGTGCTCCAACTAAATTACGTGAAGCTGCCCGCCAACAAAGTCGCGGTCCAGCTCTTGCAGGAAAAGTTATTGTTATTAACCCTGCGCGCGGTGGCGATAATTTTGGTGTTGAAGCAAATGGTGTAAAAGAATCCGAAATTACTTACGATATTGCAACACGCGTTGAGGGTCGTTTATTAGCTTTAGGTGCCAGTGTTTTCTTAACGCGTGGACCACAAAATGATCCAACTGAGACAGAACGTATTGCGCTAACAAATAAGAGCAACGCAGATTTGATGCTCTCTTTAAATTGCGATACATATAAAAATGAATTAGCGCATGGCGTTGCAACTTATTCTTATGGCAGCGATGCACATGGTGTGCACTCTGTTGTTGGTGATCGTTTTGCATCATTAGTTCAAAGAGAGATTTGTGCTCGCACTGATTTACAAGATTGCGGAGTGCATTCAAAGACTTGGGATTTACTTCGTTTAGTCAGCGCACCAGCGGTGCGAATTGATTTGGGATATTTAAGTAATCCAGGGGATGCCGATCGATATAAGCGCGCGGAATTTAGAGATTTGATTGCCGAATCTTTGGTAATTGCAATTCAGCGCCTTTATTTAGCAGCAGAAGATGATGCAAAGACTGGGACTTTGCGTATTTCAGACCTAAAACGCGCAGGCTTAAGAATTAATTAATTTCCACCATTTAGAGAAATATGGAAAACTAATCCAATGACTGAACTGCGCCATACGACTGGAGATTCACTCGAACTCGAGAATCGTTTTGCATCTCGAGCGGCGCATATGAAGCCATCTGAAATTCGTTCTCTATTTGCTGTGGCATCTCGTCCAGATATTGTTTCTCTTGCAGGTGGTATGCCTAATCTTTCTGCGCTGCCAATGGACATGATTGCAGAGGTCGTTCGCAACCTTGTTGCCACAAACGGCACCGAAGCTCTGCAATATGGAAGTGGTCAAGGACATCCATTGCTTCGCGAACAGATCTGTGAAGTTATGGCGCTTGAAGGAATTCGCGCAAATCCAGATGATGTAATTGTTACAACAGGTTCACAACAAGCTTTAGATTTAATCTCTAGAATTTTTATCGATCCAGGCGATGTAGTTTTAGTAGAAGCGCCTTCATATGTAGGTGCGCTCGGTACATTTTCACAATATCAAGCGGCGCCGGTACATGTTGAAACAGATGACAATGGAATGGTTCCAGCGGCGCTAAATGAAGCAATTAAGTCTGTTCGTGCGGCCGGTCGTAAAATCAAATTCCTTTACTTAATTCCAAATTACCAAAATCCAACTGGTGTGATGCTTTCAGCAGATCGCCGAACTGAAATTTTGGAAATTTGCGCTCGAGAAGAGATTTTTATCGTTGAAGATAACCCATATGGCCTTCTGGGGTTTGATCGACCATCTCCAAATGCGATGCGTGCGCAGGATTCTGAGAATGTCATTTATTTAGGTTCATTCTCAAAGACCATCGCATCTGGTCTTCGTGTTGGCTGGGCGTTGGTTCCGCAATCAATTAAAGACAAACTTGTGATTGCATCTGAAAGTTCAATTCTCTGTCCATCAAATTTCACGCAATTAACAATTTCAAGTTATTTAAAGGATCAACCTTGGCGCGATCAGATCGCATCTTTTGTTGATTTATACCGCGTTCGTCGCGATGCAATGCTCGAATCTCTAGATGCGCATTTTCCAAAGGAAGCTACTTGGACTCGGCCAGGTGGTGGATTTTATGTTTGGATAACTCTGCCACCTGAAATTGATACTAAAGCGATGGTGCCAAAAGCAATTGTGGCGAAAGTTGCATATGTTCCGGGTAACGCTTTCTATGCAGATGGCTTTGGTTCTTGGCAGATGCGACTTTCATATTGCCACCCAACCCCAGAACGTATTCGTGAAGGGGTAAAAGCTTTAGGTGCGGTTGTAAAGCAAGAGTTAGCGTCTCGCGCTGGATATCAACTTAACTAAACGTTTCAAATCTTCTGCACCGGAATACTCGACAATAATTTCGCCTTTACCGCCTGCGCTTTGAATCTTAACTCGGGTATCAAGTACATCGCCTAATTGTTCGCCAAGCTCTTTTAGCTCTGGGCTCTCTTTCTTGCCGCCACTTGATTTACTTTTCTTACTTGATGGTTTGCTTATCGCGATGATCTCTTCAACGCTTCGAACCGATAACCCCTCAGCAACAATTCGATTTGCAAGTTTTTCTATGGCAGAGCTATCTGACAGACCAAGAAGTGCACGGGCGTGGCCAGCGCTAATTGTGCCAGCAGCGACTTTCTGTTGAACACTAGTTGGTAGATTAAGTAAGCGCATCATATTTGTGATTACAGAACGTGAGCGGCCAAGTTTCTGTGCTAACTCTTCTTGGGTGCAATTAAAATCATTTAATAATTGAGAATAGGCAGCACCTTCTTCGAGTGCATTTAATTGTGAGCGATGAATATTTTCAATTAACGCTTCGCGTAATAATTCATTATTTGGAGTTTGGCGAATAATTACCGGAATCTGCTTTAAACCAGCTAGTTTTGCAGCACGTAGTCGGCGCTCTCCCATAATTAATTCATAGCGTGCACCGACAATGCGTACTACCGGTGGTTGCAGAATTCCGATTTCTTTAATAGATGCAACTAATTCTTGTAGCGCTTCTTGATCGAATACTGTTCTTGGTTGGCGTGGATTTGGATCAATTAAATTAATATCGATTTCATCTTGTGCGCCGACAACTTCTTGTACATCATTGTTATTTACTGTTAAGGGAATTAACGCATCTAAATTTGTACCTAGCCCGCCGCGTTTTGCCATTATGCGATATCCCCTGAACGATAATTGATTGAAACGACATTTGAATCAAATGCTTTACCGCGTTCTGCAATTTCACGTGCAACTTGCATATATGCAACTGCGCCAGTTGATGATGGATCGTAAGTCATTACCGTTTGTGAATATGACGGAGCTTCTGATAAACGCACAGCTCGCGGAATTGGGATATCAATTAATTCGCGTGGAAAATGTGAACGAACATTTGCAACCACATCATTTGCAAGTCTGGTTCTAGAATCAAACATTGTTAATACAATTGTTGAAAGATTTAACTCTGGATTTAAACGTTGTTTAACAATTTTGTAAGTTTCTAATAATTGTGACAAGCCTTCTAGAGCATAATATTCACATTGAATTGGAATTAATACTTCGGTTGCAGCAGAGAATGCATTAACAGTTAATAAACCTAAACTTGGTGGGCAATCAATAAAAATATAATCGTAATTCTCTTTAATTTCACTTAACGCATCTTTTAATCGTGATTCTCGCGCAACCATTGAAACTAAATTAATTTCAGCTTGTGCAAGCGATGTATTTGATGGAATGCAATCAAAAGCCGGAAAGCCGGCAACTTTTTGAATTACATTTTTTATCTCTGTTGTGCCCATTAAAACTTCATAAACGCCCATCGAAACGCGGTGCTCTACCCCAAGGGCAGTAGATGCATTTCCTTGTGGATCTAAGTCGACAACTAGGACCTTAAGGCCCCCCATAGATAGGGCGGCTGCGATATTTACCGCTGTGGTGGTTTTGCCAACCCCACCCTTCTGGTTTGCCACCACAAAGATGCGCCCATGGGCAGGTTTTGGCATGGGTTCTTTTAAACGGCGTGTTCCGATGACCTTTTGGATTGTTTCACGTGGAACATCTGCCATGTTCCGAACTCTAGCGTTTTACTTCGACAACTCTCGCTAATGGGATGCCTTCTAACTCAATTTCATGCACGGTCGCCCCTGGAATTTCAGCAGCTTCTGCCGCTGCTGCCTCCCCTTTCATCGCTAAAAGGGAGCCGCCGGGCTTAATTAGATGTTTTGATATCGCCCAGAGTTTGGATAATGGGGCAACTGCGCGGGCAGTTACATAGTCATACTGCCCTTTTTCGGCTTCGGCCTTGCCTCTTTTAACTAGTATCCCCAGCCCAGCAACTGCCTCCTCTAGAAAAGTTACTCGCCGTTGCAAGGGTTCAAGCAAGGTCACCTTTAAATCTGGGCGGGCAAGAGCGATAACTACTCCGGGTAGCCCGGCCCCGGAGCCAATATCAATGACCGTTGCCCCCTCTTTCATAAGGGTTGAGACTGGGATGCAATTGAAGATATGGCGCTCCCAGATTCGATCTGCTTCGCGGGGGCCGATTAATCCACGCTCAATTCCAGGCCCTTTTAGGAATTCGGCATAGGCCAGCGCCTCTGCCTCGCGCTCTGGAAAGTGTTTCACGTGAAACTTAAATCTAATTAGGGAAGATAACTACAAAACGATTTGGGTCTTCACCCTCAGACTCAGATGAGAGCCCTAGATCTTGAATACGATCATGAACAATTTTCCGCTCAAAAGCATTCATTGGGGCTAACTTGATAGGAGCGCCAGATGCCTTCGCTTCTGCCGCTTTCTCATCAGCTAGCGCCTTTAAATCAGTACGGCGGTTCTCGCGGTATCCGCTGATATCGAGCATAAGGCGACTGCGGTCGCCAGTTGAGCTTTGAACTGCCAGGCGGGTTAGCTCTTGGAGCGCATCCAAAACCTCTCCATCGCGCCCAACTAAGTTATCGAGCTTCGCGCCCACGATCGCTACCGATGCGCGGTTATTCTCAACATCTATATCGATATCGCCATCTAGATCGGCAATATCTAATAGCGCCTCAAGGTAATCAGCTGCGATATCGCCCTCTTCTTCAAGCTTGGCGACCGGCTTTATCTCGACCTCTTTAACTATCTTCTCTGTCATAATTTATCCTTTTTGATAGGTTTATACCTAAATGCCCTTATTTATCGGCGCTTACTTACGCTTCTTCTTATTCTTTGGCTGCTTTCTCTGGCCTTGTGGCGCCTGTGGTTTTGGCTCTTCGGTTGGAAGCTCAATTAACCCCTTAGCTGCCCTCTTTTTCTGCAACTCTTCATAAGCAGGTGAACCTGGGGTTGGGTTTCGTTTGATCACGTAATACTGCTGGCCCCATGTCCAGAAGTTTGTTGTAGACCAATAAATTAAAACACCAATTGGGAAGTTAACACCTGAGATTGCAAAAATAATTGGAAATAAATACAACATGATTTTCTGCTGTTGCAAAATCATATTATTTGGATCGTCATTCTTTGGCATTCCCTTAACCATTAATTGACGTTGTGTTGTATAGGTTGATGCAGACATCAAAATAATTAAAAACACGGTTACAAGTTTTACAGTGGTGCTTGTTGAACCAAGGAATGTTTCTGAAATTGGTGCACCTAGGAATTTTGCGTTAGCTGCAGATTCAACATCCGCCATTGTTAAAACGCCTCGTGGTTTTTCTTGTCCAATTCCATTAAGTACTGTAAAGAGTGCAAACATAATTGGCGCTTGAGCAAGAATTGGGAAACATGAAGCTAGAGGATTTGTTTTGTGGTCCTTGTAAAGCTTCATCATCTCTTCAGATTGCTTTTGGCGATCATCTTTGTAGCGTGTTTGAATCTCTTTCATCTTTGGAGCAAGAGCAGTCATCGCGCGTTGGCTCTTAATTTGCTTAACAAAAAGTGGAATTAAAAGAATACGAATTAATAGCACCAAACCAATAATTGAGAGTGTCCAAGTAACGCCACTGCCTGCTCCAAATATTGGAGTTAACGCATCATGAATAACCATGATGACCCAAGAGACGGCTGTATATAGCGCATTCATTATGCTGCCCATTTATTTACTCCCGAACTACTGAATTTGCCTTGTATTTGTGGGTTTTTTACATAGTTTTCAAAATAATTTTCCGAAACATAATCAACACCGCCGTGTGAAAAAGGATTGCACCTTACAAGTCTCCAGGCAATTAGTGGCAAGCCTGCTAAGTTATGAATTTCTAGCGCATCAACTGCGTAATGCGAACACGATGGGTAGTACTTACATTTTGGACCAATGGTCATATCAATCCATTTAGATAAAGTTTTTTGGTACAACTTAATTAGCAAGATAAATGGCAGCACCAAAATTCTCATGCGTTTACCTGCTCGGCTCTTTTCGAAACTTTTTCTAAAAGCAATTCGGTTTCATAAAAAGCGTTCTCTGGTTTTTTCATGGCGCGTACAACCAAAAGAGTTCCATTTGGAAATTGGCTTAACTTTTCGCGGACTGCATGGCGAATTTGACGAGCAATGCGATGGCGCACCACAGAGTTGCCTACAGTTTTTCCTATAATTAAACCCAACTTCGCTGGTTGGTCATTGTTTGCTGAATATAAGTAGCCGATTAACGAGGTGCTGGTGATCCTGCGACCTAATTTAGTTGCAGTGGCAAACTCAGAACTACTTTTTATTCTTGCGCTATTTGGTAGCACTAGAACCGCTTATAAAGTTTTCTGCTTACGCTGAAAGCTTTGCGCGTCCCTTGGCACGACGTGCGGAGAGAACAGCGCGACCGGCGCGGGTTGCCATGCGGGCACGGAAGCCATGCTTTTTGGCGCGGCGGCGGTTATTAGGCTGGAAGGTGCGCTTCATTTAAAACTCCTACTTAAAACTTTTGGGGCCACAGTAAATACGGGGGAAGGTATGAGGCGCTGAGTTTAAGCGCTTGGGGATAACTGGGGCAAACTAGGGTTTGGACCCTTTTTGGGCGATTATGATTGTGGATAACCACTTGCTTTTCTGGAAAGTACCCTTTAGGTTCCGCCTATCCACAGGGGTAGAAGGTTAAACCACTGGTTTAGACCACAGGCTGTGGATAACTTTGTGGATAACCATTTTTAGGAGGCTCAATGTCAGAGACGCAGGTCCAAGAGGATCTAACCGCTCTTTGGGGCCGGGTTATCAGCCAGGTGGCAGGCGATGGTCCTAATAAAGCGGTCCTCGAATTGGCAAAACCGCTTGGTTTATTAAAAGGAACCGGCGCTCCAAATTTAATTATCGCTACCCCAAATGCTTTTGTTAAAGACATTATCGATGTGCGTTTACGTAACGCAATCACTGAAAGTTTGGCGGCAACCTTAAATGAGAAAATTAATTTTGCGGTTACCGTTGATGAAAGCTTGGAACTGCCAGATGCTCCAGAACCAATACATGATCAAGTAAATAATCAAAATACTGATGGTGGAGAAGCTGTAATCCGTCGCGAGGAAGTTCAAAAGCCGGTCGGCTCTGATGCGCTAAACCCTCGCTACATCTTCGAAACATTTGTAATTGGTGCATCCAACCGTTTTGCGCATGCGGCGGCACTGGCAGTTTCAGAAGCTCCTGCAAAGGCTTACAACCCGTTATTTATTTACGGTGAATCTGGCCTTGGAAAAACCCACCTTTTACATGCGATTGGCGCATATGCCAAGGAGTTATATCCAAATGTGCGCGTTAGATATGTGTCTTCTGAAGAATTTACAAATGATTTTATTAATTCGATTCGTGATGATAAATCAAATAGTTTTCAAAAACGTTATCGCGATTTAGATATTTTGTTGGTTGATGATATTCAATTTTTAGAGAACAAAGAACGCACTCAAGAAGAGTTCTTCCATACATTTAACACTTTATATAACGCCAATAAACAAATTGTGATTTCTAGTGATCGCCCACCAAAACAATTGACAACTTTGGAAGATCGTTTACGTTCTCGTTTCGAGTGGGGTTTAATTACAGATATTCAACCACCAGAACTTGAAACACGTATTGCAATTCTGCGAAAGAAAGCAGCGCAAGAACGTTTAAATGCACCAGATGATGTTTTGGAATATATCGCTTCAAAAATATTTACAAATATTCGCGAACTTGAAGGTGCGTTGATTCGTGTTACTGCTTTTGCATCTTTAAATCGCCAACCAGTTGATATGGCGCTTGCAGAAATTGTTTTAAAAGATTTAATTCCTAGTGATGCCTCATCTTCAATTAATGCCGCAACCATCATGGCTCAAACTGCGGCTTATTTCTCTTTGAGTGTTGATGATTTGTGCGGCACTTCCAGATCTCGAGTTTTGGTAAATGCGCGCCAGATTGCGATGTATTTATGCCGCGAACTGACCGA
>JBEAMP010000114.1:0-2909 GCA_041165905.1 Actinomycetota bacterium | reverse complement strand
CTTGGCGTAAATCCCGATTTAATCTGCTTAGCAAAATCAATTGGTGGCGGTATTCCACTTGCAGCTTTTGGCGGAGATTTACGTTTTATGCAAACCGTTGTTGATGGGCGTATGGCCCATTTCGGCACCTTTAATGGCAATCCTTTGGCTATGGCTGGCGTACGCGCTATCGACAAAATCTGTACTCCAGAAGCTTTAGCAAAGGCTGAGAATTGGAATGATCAAGCGCTACTTCGCATTACCGATGTAATCAACGAATATGAATTACCAGCGCATACAGTTGGATTTGGAGTTAAAGGTTGCATTACTTGGTCTGCAGATCCGGTTCGTAACTATCGCGATTACAAAGCAACTAATTTCCAAGTGGCCGAACTTTCATGGTTGTGGTCAATCAATAGAGGCATCATTACCCCACCGGGATTAGATGAGCAATGGTTGATTTCATTAGCGCACGGCCAACGTGAAATTGATATTCTCGTTGAAGATTTCACAAGTTTAGCTAAGTCACTTCGCGCTTAACGCGATAAACTACTCTTTATGTCTGAAGAGTTAATTGTTGCTCGCGGCTTAACTAAGAAATTTGGTGACTTCACAGCAGTTGATGGCATCGATTTCACTGTAAAACGCGGCGAATCATTTGGCTTGCTTGGCCCTAATGGTGCTGGCAAATCTACGACCATGCGTATTATCGGTGCTACTTCGCAACGAACTGGTGGAGAGATAAGCATTCTTGGTAAAGATCCGGAAAAATTCGGACCACAAATCCGTGCCCACCTTGGAGTGATTCCTCAAAAAGATAATTTGGATGAACAATTAACGGTTACTCAAAATCTTTACATCTACGGCCGCTACTTTGGGCTTTCCAATAAATTTATTAAAGGCAAAATCGAAGAGCTATTGGAATTTGCGCAACTAGAAGAGAAGCGCGATGCCAAAGTGGATTCTTTATCGGGCGGCATGAAGCGCAGATTAACTATCGCTAGAGCGCTAGTTTCTGAGCCAGATATTTTGATGCTTGATGAACCAACCACCGGTTTAGACCCTCAGGCTCGCCATATTCTTTGGGACCGTTTATTTCGCTTAAAAGAGAAGGGTGTAACTCTTGTTATTACCACTCACTTTATGGATGAAGCCGAACAACTCTGCGAACGATTAATTGTGATTGATCGTGGCAAAATTATGGCGGAAGGTTCCCCTGCAGATTTAATTAAACGTTACTCCTCAAAAGAGGTTCTTGAACTTCGATTTGGCTCTGAAAATAATGAAACGGTTGCCGATAAATTACGTGATAAATGCGAACGGTTAGAAGTGCTACCTGATCGTGTGCTGCTTTATTCTGAAGATGCTGAACATGTGCTGGAAGAGATTGTTCGCTCTGGCATGCAACCAAAAACTTCATTAGTCCGCAGATCTTCACTTGAAGATGTCTTCTTGCGCCTAACTGGAAGAACTTTGATCGAATAATGCGAAAAGTAGCAGCTGGTGGTTCACGCTTTGTTCTAGAAGCGCGCCTTGCAAGTATGAGGAAATTTATAAGAATCATTGTGCTTTATTCTGTACTTAATCCGCTGCTCTACTTATTGGCAATTGGTGTTGGTGTTGGTACTTTGATTAATCAAAACTCTGGCGGAATCGATGGAGTTGATTATTTAGTTTTCTTAGCCCCAGCCTTGCTTGCAAATGCCGCAATTCAAGGTTCAATGGATGAAACCATCTTCCCAACTTTAGGCGGATTTCTCTGGGAGAAAACGTTCTTTGGTATGAATGCCACACCACTTGGTGGTCGCGCAATTGCACTTGGTGTCTATTGGGCAGCGATGGTTCGAAATATTTTTACCGTAGTCTGTTATTACTTAGTGATGATGGCATTTGGCGTATTAAAAGCGCCGCACGCATGGTTAGCGCTTCCAGCTGGAATACTCGCCGGAGCTGCTTTTGGCGCTGTTATGTTGGCTTTTGCAGGAAATGTTAAAAATGAAGATCACTTCTTTACATTTGTAGGAAGATTCGTTATTCAGCCGATGTTTTTCCTAAGTGGCACCTTCTTTCCTTTGGAATCTATTCCTATCTTTTTACGCTGGATTGGTTGGATTTCACCACTCTGGCATGCCACAGATTTAGGTAGATATCTCACTTACGGTCGCGATATCCCAATCACCTTAGTTTGGGTACATGTAATTTTCCTAGTAACCATGATTGTCGTTGGCTTGAAGTTAGCCTTTATCGCTTTCGAGAAGCGGCTTGCAAAATGAGTTTCTTGAGCGCTGTAGCTATCGCAGAAAAGCGAATCGGAAAACGCGGCGAGGGTATTTATTCAGGCCGCTCTAGAGTTGTGCTGGAGCGCAGCTGGATTCAATTTAAAACATCAGCTTGGATGGTAGTCGCTTCTGGATTTATCGAACCTTTACTTAATTTAATCGTCTTCGGATATGGCGTTGGAAATTTCATTGGAGATATTGAATTAGAAAATGGGTTAGTCGTTAGTTATGCCGCTTTCGTAGTTCCTGGATTACTGGCCTCCGCTGCCATGATGGGTGCGATCTTGGATGCAACTTGGAATGTCTTCTTCAAGATTCATGAGTCGCGTCTTTATCATGCAATGCTGGCTACATCTCTTGGACCGATGGATGTAGCGCTTGGTGAAATTGCATGGGCTTTGTTTCGTGGTTCGCTCTATTCAACTGCATTTATGGCCATTGTGACACCGCTCGGATTAATTAAATCTTGGTGGGGTTTACTGGCAGTACCCGCAGGCGCTCTAATTGGTTTCGGTTTTGCAGCGTTAGGTATGGCGCTTACAAGTTATATGACAAGTTTTCAACACATGGGATTAATAAGTATCGTGCTACTGCCCTTTACTTTATTTAGCGGATCGTTCTTTCCACTATCTGTGCTTCCAAATTGGTTGG
>JBEAMP010000113.1:0-9619 GCA_041165905.1 Actinomycetota bacterium | reverse complement strand
GCCTTGGGTCAACCTAAATATTGTGAGAGACCCCGGAAAGCAGTTGGCTCTAATTGGTGGAATTTTGGCGATTCTAGGATTATTAGCTTCGCTATTTACCCGTCATCGTCGTATTTGGATTAGGCGAAAAAGTGAAACGTTAGAAATAGCAGGTTTAGCAAAGAATGCAGCGCCAGGATTAGAAGCAGAGATTGAAAGAATAGTTAAGGAGCTAAAGTGAACGCAAAGGATTGGGCATACCTTTCTAATGATTTAGTTTATTCAAGTATGGCAGTTTTCACCTTGGCTTTCTTGGCGCATGCATTTCAAACTGCTTGGTCACTTCGTAATCCTGAAGCTGCAGAAAATTCAACTGGCAATTTGCTAACTAAAACTTTGGATTACACCAAAACTGAAAAAGCTGCTCGAATTGCAACTGCGCTTATGATTTTAGGAACCGTAATACTTTTTGGTGGTGTGGTAGCTCGCGGAATCTCGGCAAGCAGAGTTCCTTGGAGCAACATGTATGAATTCTCAATCACCGGTGCGCTTGCTTTCTCAGTAGCTTATTTATTAACTTTGCGTAAATACGATCTACGTTGGTTAGGTCTGCCAGTTTCAATTTTTGTACTTTTAGTTTTAGGTACTGCAGTTACGCTTCTATATCGACCAAGTGCACCGTTAGTTCCCGCTTTGAAATCAACTTGGTTAGTAATCCATGTTTCTGCAGCGATTATTTCTGGCGGTGTTTTCTTCTTAGCAAATGTAATTTCAGGAATGTATCTATGGCTTGATTCCGTTGAAAAGCGTGGTGGCCGTAACCCTTGGGCAAAGCGTTTGCCAGATCTAGAAACCTTAGATCAACTTGCTTATCGTTTAGTTGCATTTGTATTCCCACTTTGGACATTTTCAGTTATCGCAGGTGCGATATGGGCCGAACATGCATGGGGTCGTTACTGGGGTTGGGATCCAAAAGAAACTTGGGCATTTATTACTTGGGTTGCATATGCCGCTTATTTACATGCACGTGTAACAGTAGGTTGGCGCGGACGTAAAGCAGCATGGCTATGCCTAATTGCAGGCTCAACATTTATCTTTAATTATGTTTACGTAAATATCTGGGGAACAGGCAAGCACACTTACTCGGGACTTTAAATCATAATGACTAAGCGTTCCAGGATTCTTTTTGTTGGCGATAGCATCACGCATGGAACCGATTGGTCAAAGCGAATTTATTTCGCTGAAGTAAATAATATTGCAGTACCTGGCTACTCAACCGATGACGTTTTGGTTCAGCTTCCTGAAATTGTTGAAATAGAGCCGCAAATTATTTCATTATTGATTGGTACCAATGATTTTGGAAATGTTTTACTAGATCGGGCTGGAGAAGAGGTCGGACAGAGAGTTAATACAATTATTCAGGAGATAACTGCTGCACTACCCAAAGTTAAATTGGTCGTAAACTCGATTCTCCCAAGAGGGCTGGAATTCACAACAAGAATTGATACTGCAAACAGAATTATCTCTAAATATTTTAGTGATCAAGTTATTCATCTAGATATCTGGCCAACACTATCTAAAGATAAATTCTTAAATCCAAAGTATTTATTGGAAGACGGCTTTGATGTTCATCTAAATGAAGATGGATATGACGCTTGGGCAGGCCAACTAATTCCAGTATTAAAGTCCCTTTAGAAAATCGGGGTCATCATCCGGACCCTTTGGACCTCTACCTTTTGGCGGTTTACGGTATCTTGTTTTCCCGGCAATCAACCATGCAATAGGGCCAATTACAGAGACAAATATCGCGATTAAAAACCAACCCCATTTTGGAAGTAATTTAATTCTTGATTCATCGGTTCGTGCAATATCTGCAATTGCATAGATAGTTAATGCAATCGGCAATACATACATCAAAATTCGACCCATTAATTCATCACCAACGTTCCAATTGATAGGAGGGCTGCAAGAATAAGTTGAAACTTACCCGTAAATCCGAGCACTTCAATTAGCTCCTTGCCTTTTTTAAACTGTATCTGGTTTAACAACCGCATTGCTGGAAATATTGCCAGAGCTGAAAAAATTGTGACTGTAAAACCCGTGAAAATCGCAACAAAGATTAGGAGCATATAGAAACGGCGAGCTCGGGTATCGCCTAGTCGAACCGCCAAAGTTCGCTTACCTGCTCGGGTATCGCCTTCGATATCTCTGATGTTATTTACAGCCAAAAGCGCACAAGAGACTGCACCATTTGAAATCGCGGCCATGATCGCCTCAATCGAGATTTCGCCTGTCTGGCTATAGTAAGTACCGAGTGTGGCGACTAAGCCAAAGAAAATAAAAACATAAATTTCGCCTAGGCCTCTATACCCATATGGATTTTTGCCGCCGGTGTAACGCCAGGCAGAGATAATCGCGGCGGCCCCAATTGCGATAAACCAATACGAAGTGCGGGTGGCTAATAAATAACCAGCCAATCCACCAATTACGAAGAAAGTTAGGGCTGCTTTTTTGACCTCTTCGGCACTTGCCATGCCACTTGCGACTAGCCGAGTTGGTCCAACTCGATCTAAATCGGTGCCTTTAATTCCATCTGAATAATCATTAGCAAAATTAACAGCGATTTGAAGCGATAAACCGACAACTAGGCAGAGTAGCGCATTTAATAAATTTAATTCAGGAAGTGCTATTGCTACAGCAACTAATACAGGTGCGATTGCTGCAGGAAGGGTGCGAAGTCTTGCGCCAATAAGCCATTTGTTCATGAGGAGATTAATTTACCAAGCGCTTGGCGATCGATTTTTTCAAGCGCAGTTCTTGGAATTTCTTTAATCCTGAAGATATTTAGTGCTTTGACGCCAAACTTAACTGAAAGAATTAATTGAATTTCCTCATCAGCAGTTTGACTTGTGGTGGCGATATTTAGCGCAGATCCCCATTCGCTATTTTCAGATCCAAAAGCGGCAAATTGATCACCAAGTGCCTTTTCAACTTTACTTAAAGAAACCTTCTTGCCGCCGCTATTTATTACATCGTCTGCTCTACCAAGAATGATTAATTTTCCATTTTCAATTTTTCCGAGGTCGCTGGTGGCAAAGTAACCATCTGTTAGTGGAACTTTCGCCAACATCGGTCCTTTAATCTCAATGGTTTCACCAATTCGGATTTCAACACCAGGCAATGGTTCTCCGTTATAAACACAGCCACCTGAAGTTTCCGTCATCCCGTAAGTGGTAACGCAATTAATACCGAATTTGTTGGCTTGCGCTAAAAGTTTTTCATCTGCGTGAGCGCCACCGACTAAAACAGCTTTACAGCCCTGCAGATGTTTTAGTAATTGCTCATCACCATTTAAAGCTCTAAATAATTGAGTGGGAACAATCGCAGTGAAATCAGCGCTCTCTTTTTCGGTAACTGGCGCGGTTCCTAATTCGATTGAACGAACCAATACATTGATACCCGCAGTATGTTCTGGTGAAAGTAAAAGCGACCAGCGATCGCCAGGCTTTGCTCCAAGAAATAAGTTTGAATTTCTTGCGCTAAAAATCATGGCGCTTGCTGGAATCAGAATTTCTTTAGGCGCACCCGTTGATCCACTAGTAGAAATAGAGACATCCCAGCCTTGTGCTAGCGCCGTAGCCAAATTCTCAAAAGTTTGTGGAATCGACCACGAATGTTCGTATTTGAATACGCCCGACTTTGCACTGGTTTCCATGACCCCCGTAGGCTAAGGCGCATGAGCAAGCCAATCAAGCGTGAATTCCCAAGTCGTCAGATTCCTAATTGGATTGATGAGGGAAGTAAGCGCAATTTCCAGGATATTCGATATGAAACTGCGGAAGGCATTGCCAAAATCACGATTAATCGCCCAGAAGTTAGAAATGCATTTCGCCCACAGACCATTATCGAATTAAAAGAAGCATTTGATATTGCCCGTGATGATGAAAAAATTGGTGTAGTAATTTTTACCGGCGCAGGCGATGAAGCATTCTGTTCGGGTGGCGATATTAATGTCCGTGGCGATGATGGATATATCGGAGATGATTCTGTCGGTTCAAAAGGAATCGGACGATTAAATGTTTTAGATTTGCAAATACAAATTCGCAGAATGCCAAAACCTGTAATTGCAATGGTTGCAGGATGGGCAATTGGCGGAGGACATGTGCTGCATGTTGTTTGTGATTTAACAATTGCGGCAGAGAATGCAAAATTTGGACAGACAGGACCGATGGTTGGATCTTTTGATGGTGGATATGGTGCAGGATTGCTAGCAAGACATGTCGGTCAGAAAAAAGCTCGAGAGATTTGGTTCCTAACGCGTCAATACGATGCCAAAGAAGCTTTAGATATGGGTCTTGTAAATACAGTTGTGCCACTTAAAGAACTAGAAGCTGAAACAGTTCAGTGGGCAAGAGAGATGCTTCAAAACTCACCATTAGCAATAAGACTTTTAAAGGCGGGGTTAAACGCTGCCGATGATGGTTTAGCCGGAGTTCAACAATTGGCAGGCGATGCCACATTGCTCTTTTACATGACAGAAGAGGGGCAAGAAGGACGCGATGCCTACAAAGAGAAGCGCAAGCCAGACTTCGGAAAATTTCCAAAGCGTCCGTAATGCTTAACGAAATACTTGCAACTTTGCAGGTGCTATCTCTGCCTACGCGCACCAATTTTCGTTCAGTAACTAAACGCGAAGTTGCGCTATTTAAAGGTCCAAATGGATGGGGCGAATTTTCACCTTTTCTTGAATACGAGAAAGAGGAAGCTTCATATTGGCTTGGCGCTGGCATTGAAGCAGCCTTTGGGGAATTGCCAAAATTACAACGCGATGAAATTGAAATTAATGCAACCTTGCCTGCAGTAGATTCTGAAATAGATGTTGAAAGGATTTTGAACTGGTATCCAGGTGCGAAAGTAGTAAAAATAAAAGTCGGAGATAATTTAGAAGCAGATATAAACCGGATTCAAAATGCCATTAATTTTTATGAAGATTTTAAGATTAGATTAGATGTAAATGGTGGCTGGTCCGTTAAACAAGCCGAAGATTCAATTGCACGAATTATCGAGAGATTTGGTATCGAAAGATTTGAATATATCGAACAACCAGTGGCAACTTTAGAGGAACTTAGAGAATTAAAGTTACCAATACCGGTAGCAGGAGATGAGGTAATTCGAAAAGCAAAAGATCCATTTTCAGTAGATCTGCAAGGTGCCGTTGATATTTTGATGTTAAAAGTTTCTCCTCTAGGAGGAATCGCCCGTTCATTAGAAATTGCAAAACATCACAATTTACCGACTGTAGTTTCCAGCGCGCTGGAATCTGCAGTTGGTATTTCTCAGGGAATTAGATTGGCAGCTTCTTTGCCGCAACTAAATTACGCATGTGGGCTGGCAACTGGAAAGTTGCTTTCAAATGATGTTGCTGAACTACCGATAATTGCAGGTCGCATGAGGGTATCTGAAGTCCATCCAACTGGAATGTTAAATTTTCAAGCTGCACCTGAGCGCATCACTTGGTGGAAAAATCGAATTCGCGATAGTTTTGAAGTATGGCAAGCACGGAATTAGCGCAAAAAGTTATCCGTGACTTTATAGAGCATGGAATTACTGAATTTGTTTTAAGTCCAGGATCTCGAAATGCCCCTTTATCAATAGCGCTTTATGAAGCTGAGCGCCGAGGTTTAATCAAATTACATGTGCGAATCGATGAGAGAACTGCCGCGTTCTTTGCATTGGGCATCATCAAGGCAACTAGAACACCTGTAGCAGTTGTCTGCACTAGCGGAACGGCGGTAGCAAATTACTATCCTGCATTCTTAGAGGCACATCATTCAGATCTTCCATTAATTGTTTTAAGTGCGGATCGTCCAGCCCGATTACGTCAAACCGGTGCCAACCAAACAACCAATCAAATTAATCTTTTTAATTGTGGACGATTCTTTAATGGAGATAATTATCAATTGCAAAAATTGGGACCAACTCATATTAATTTAGAATTTGATGAGCCATTACTTTCTGAAATAAAAAACGATTGGCTAAGTAATCTTTCTGTCAAAGAATTGCATGAAGAAGATGCAAAAGTAGAAAACTTTGAAGTCCCCGCAGGTAAAGGTTTAGTTGTAGTTGGACATGATGGAATAGATGTTTCTGAATTTACAGATTCATTAGGAGTTCCAGTTATTTCAGAGAATCCACTTTCGTACCCAAAAGCAGTAGCTCACGCTTCGCTATTTAGTGGAAAACTAGAAGTTGATTGGGTAGTTGTAGTTGGCAGAACTACATTATCTAGAAGTACTAACACATTAATTTCAAAAGCAAAGTCAGTTTTTGTAATTGATCCACGTGCATCAAAAGTTGATCCAAAACGTTCGGCGACGAAGATTTTTAGCAATATTCCACAAATTATTGGAAGTGCAGAGAAATGGAATCTGAGTAGCGATTTAATAATGATTGATGGCTGGAGCGAACCGGCTGCAGCTCAATGTATTGCTGAGAATCTTCCGAATGGTTCGTCTTTATATGTTGCATCTTCACGTCCAATTAGAGATTTAGAAGCTTTTGCATCGCCTAGAACTGGGGTAGAGGTATTTGCTAATCGTGGTTTAGCTGGCATTGATGGCAATCTTTCTACGGCTTTGGGCATAGCTAGCAAACGCGATTGTGCCTTTGCGATAGTTGGCGACTTAGCATTTTTGCATGATTTAACAGCTTTAGTTAATCAAGAAAAAATCAAATTAAAGCTATTGGTTATTAATAATGATGGCGGAGGGATTTTTTCAACGTTACCTCAAGCAGGGGTTGAAGGCTTTGAAAAAATATTTGGTACTCCGCATGACCGTGATTTATTTGAAATTGTCAGAGCATTCGATATACCTGTAACAGAGATAAATGATTTGAAGAGTTTAAAAGCATTTATGTCTCCACCAACTAAATTTGAGATTGCTATTTTGCAAATGCCAGATCGCGAAAGTAATGCAGCTTTAATAAAGGAATTAGCTAAGCGCGTTAATTATCGGTAGGAATTTAGCTTGGCTCTCTGCAACTTCTCTATTTGCATCCGAACCAGCAACAATTCCGCATCCAGCGAAAGCATGAATTTCTTTTCCGTTTATATAACCACAACGAAGCGCAATGCCTAACTCGCCATCTCCTTTAGCGTCAATCCAACCAATTGGCCCGGCATAACGTCTTCGATTGATACCTTCAATTCGCTTAATCAATTCCGCAGCTTTAGATGTAGGTGTGCCACAAACTGCAGCAGAAGGATGCAATTTAGAAATTAAAGAGAAGATGTCCACCACTTTATGCGTATTCTTAATGGCTCCTGTTACATCGGTAGCCAAGTGCATAACATTTGATAGATGCAAAACAAATGGCGCATCAGGCACATTTGTAGATGAACAAAATGGCGCCAGCGCATCTGCCACGGATCGCACCGCGTATTCGTGCTCTTCTAGATCTTTAGAGGATCGGGCTAATGAAGCGGCTAGGGCCAAATCTTTATCATCATCGCCGGTTTTGCTGATGGTTCCCGCGAGCACTCGCGAAACTACCATTGAATTATTAAGGCGAATCAGTAGCTCAGGAGTTGCCCCTATTAAGCCATTATTTGAGTAAACCCAAGTACCTGGATACTCATGGGCGAGGTTTCGAAGTACTGAACGAACATCAATTTCGCTCTCAGCATCCGCAATGATTTCGCGGGCTAAAACCACTTTGTCTAGCGAATCTTCTTGAATTTCTGAGACTGCAGTAAGAACTTTGGCTTTCCAACTCTCAATATCGCTCTCACGCCATTTAATTTTAGGAATCGAATTAGCAACTGCTCTCTCAATTAATTTTGGTTGGTGACTTTTTCCAAACCAAGTAATCCATGTTGATTGATTACGTGTACCCACTACCACTTCTGGGATTACTAGTTCGCTCTCTTCATTTTCATCAAAAGAGAAAGAGGTAAATATAACTGGGCCAGTTCCGGGCCCATGAACTTCATTGTTGATTTCAAATGAATCTAAATGTTTATGCCACCAATTCCTGGCATCCTCAAATCGATTTGGACCTTTAACGGTAGTAGATGCGTATATACCCCAACCAACTAAACCTTCACCATTTCTAACCCAGGTATAAGGATTTTGATCAGGTAGTAATTCCAATAATGGAAGATGCGCCCCTAATCTGTAGGTATTTACAAGAGTACTAATTTGAGCGACCAACAACCTTCCAAAGTGCAGGGAGTGAAGTGCCAGCAATAACAATCTTTAGAATTTCACCGAAAATAAATGGTGTAAGTCCAGCGCCAAATGTCCAAGCCCAATCTTTACCAGTGTATTCGTGCAACCAAATTAGCCCGAAGGTAAAGATGATGATATTGCCAATAAACATAGTTGTTATTGCTGATAAAAAGCGTTGATCCCATTTACGTCCGGCAAGTGCGCCAAGTACCCAGGAGGCGATCAACATACCTACTAAATAACCACCAGTTGGTCCTATTAATCTTTCAAGTCCGTGACCTTGATTTGCAAATACTGGAGCGCCAGCAAGCCCGATTAATAAATAAAGCGCAAATGTTGAAGCACCTAAATTTGCACCATAAGCAGTTGCAAGCAAGAGCACACCAAGTGTCTGTCCAGTAACTGGTACTGGTGAGCCTGGAACCGGGATTGCTACCTGTGCGAGCGCTGCAAGAAATAGCGCGCCACCGAAAATAAGTAACCCTTTAGAAATCGCAGATGTTCTAGGTAAAACCGTTGCTGAAAGGTTTGAAGGTGTAATTGAGGACATTTAGAAAGTGTATAGCGTGAAGTGAATCAGTAAAAAATAGGGCAGAATGGGCTCCATGTCACGCGCAAATATGGATAAGAATCCAGATGAAGTCGCTGCGATGTTCGATGGCGTTGCAAAGCGCTATGACTTAGTAAATGATCTTTTGAGTTTGGGCCAAACAAAATCTTGGCGAAGAAAAACCACTGCAATCATCGGACCCAAAGCAGGCATGGAAATTTTAGATTTAGCTGCCGGCACTGGTTCTTCTTCAGTTCCATTGGCACAAGCAGGCGCAAAGGTAATTCCCGCTGATTTTTCCGACGGCATGTTAGAAGCAGGCCGAAAGCGCCATCCACATTTACCTTTCACAAAAGCAGATGCACTTAACCTTCCCTTTGAAGCAAAGCGTTTCGATGTTGTGACAATCTCTTTTGGACTTCGAAATACTGTTGATTTCGATAAGGCGCTCGCAGAGATGTTGAAAGTGACCAAGCCAGGTGGAAAATTGGTGGTCTGCGAATTTAGCCAGCCGACTTGGAAGCCATTTCGGATTTTGTACATGAACTACCTAATGAAGGCCCTGCCAAAAATTGCTAAATTGACCAGCTCCAACCCTGATGCCTATGTCTATCTGGCCGAATCCATTAGGGCTTGGCCAGATCAAGGCGCCCTAGCGGCTCGAATCGAGGCAGCAGGCTGGGTTGGCGCCCGTTGGAAGAACCTGACCTTCGGAATTGTTTCAGTTCACAGCGCTAACGCTCCCGTTTAGTTTCTCGTATTCGTGGCCCACGCTTAGGATTACAGCGTGAATCCATACGTGCCAATTCTGGTTATCGGTGCCATCGGACTCGGCTTCGCAGTATTTTCAGTAGCCGTA
>JBEAMP010000112.1:0-6731 GCA_041165905.1 Actinomycetota bacterium | reverse complement strand
TATAAATCGATTTAGGAAACTATCGTATTAGATGAAAGAATTTAATTCCTATGGAGAGAGCCTACTTTGCAACTGGTTGTTTTTGGGGCGCTGAGCGCCGATTCTGGAATCTTCCTGGCGTTGTAAATACCTCAGTTGGTTATATGGGTGGACATACTGATAATCCAACATACGAGGATGTTTGCAAGAAAGAGACTAATCACGCTGAAACAGTAGAAGTTGAATTTGATCCAGCAAAGATTTCTTATCAAAGATTGCTAGAAGAGTTCTTCACAATGCATGATCCAACTTCACTTAATAAACAAGGTGGAGATATCGGAACTCAATATCGAAGTGCGATTTTCTATACGTCTTCCGAACAAGAGGCGCTCGCTTTTAATGCAGCGAAAATCTACGGAAAAGAGCTGGCGAAGGATGGAATCGGCCCTATTGTTACCGAAATCGTTGATGCCAAACCTCATAAGTATTGGCTAGCCGAGGATTATCACCAAAAGTACTTACAGAAAAATCCAAATGGATACGACTGTCATTCTTCTACCGGAGTTCCTTATCCTTCAATAGATGAGGATGAATTGAAAAATAGATTAGATTCACTTTCATATGAAGTTTTACGTAAAGGCGCAACCGAGCGCCCTTTCACCGGTGAATACACTGATACGGACAGAGTTGGTGTTTACAAATGTAAAGCTTGCAACTCCGAACTATTCAGAAGCGAAACTAAATTTCATTCAGGTTGTGGTTGGCCTTCGTTCTATGCACCTACTGAAGATGATGCAGTTATACTTTTAGAAGATCGATCACTTGCACCTAGAGTTCGAACCGAAGTCAGATGCGCCAAATGCAATTCGCATTTAGGACATGTTTTTGAAGGCGAAGGTTTTGAGACACCCACAGATCAGCGTTGGTGCATTAACTCGGTTTCTTTAATATTAGAAGAACGTTAAATATCCAAAGCTCGCCAGCAATACCAAGCAACAATGCTTCTGTGAGGTCGGAATTTCTCACCTTTTTTCTCAAGTTCAATCGGAGAAATTTCTTCACTTAATTTATGGATCTTCTCCCAACCTCTTCTAACTCCTAAATCACCAGTTGGCCAAATATCTAAACGACCTAATTGGAACATCATGAACATATCAACTGTCCACGGTCCGATTCCCCAAAGGCTAGTCAGGCTTTTATAAACGTCTGCATCATTCATTTCATGAAGTTTTTTGAAATTTACACTCTTATCAAGCGCCGAAGTAGCTAATCCTTGAATGGTTTTTGCTTTAGCACCAGACAAACCAGCGGCACGCATCTGTTCTAATTCCATTGCAGCGACATTCTTTGGCGTGATTTTTCCGCACTCAATCGCAAATCTCTCTTTAATTGTTCTCGCGGCAGCGGTGGCAAGTTGTTGCGAAATGACGGATGAGACCAATGTTTCAAAGTGGCTACGTTCGGGATTGCTGGTGCCAATGTCGCAAAGCTCTGATGCCTCAATAACCTTGGCAAATCGCTTATCAGTTTGCGCAATCTCTTGGACAACTTTTCGCATCCGCGCCTGCGTGATCAAAGGCCCCCCTTATGAAAAGTTACATATCCATGTAACGTTTGCACACGGTTTACATGTACTTGCAGAGTTTTACATAAATAAAGGAGCGAAGCAATGGCTGGCATAAAAGATGTCGCTCGTGAAGCTGGCGTCTCAACTGCAACCGTTTCGCGCGCACTTCGGGCAATGCAACATGTTAATCCAGAAACTAGAGCAAAAATTGAAGCAGCTGCCAAGAAATTAAATTACACATTAAATACTGGAAAAAACACTGAGCCAAAAAGAGCAAATAGTGTTGGAATTATCGCGCCATACATAAGTCGCTGGTACTTCGCAAAAGTAATTCAAGGTGCAGAGCAAGCCCTACAAGAAGCTGGTCTTGATTTGCTGGTTTATAACATCAATCAAAATAATGATCGAAATCGTATTTTTAAAGATGAATATTTAAGAGGTCGCGTCGACGCACTAATTTCTATTAGTGTGCCTTTAAGTGAAGTGGAATTCCAATCAATATTAGATCTAAACATTCCAACAGCGCTAGTCGGTACTTCAGACAAAAGAGTATCTAGCGTACGCATAGATGACGTCGCCGGCGCAAGAGTTGCTACACAACATTTAGTTAATCAAGGCCATAAGCGAATTGGATTAATTGGTGGAATTAACAACAACCCATATCAATTCCCGGTTCCAAGAGATCGTCGAATTGGCTTCTTACAAGTATTAGAAGAGAGCGGAATCGAATTCGATCCAATGCTCGAAGTTATTGGTGATTTCCAAGCAGCAACAGCGATGCAAGTTATGGGCGAATTATTAGCTCGGCGAAATCGCCCAACTGCAATTTTCTGCGAATCAGATGAAATGGCAATTGGTGCAATTCAAGCTATAAAAAGACATGGCTTGAAAGTTCCGGACGATATTTCCATTGTAGGTTTTGATAATCATGAAATGGCCGAGTACTTTGACTTAACCACAATTGAACAGCCAGTGCAGATGATGGGTGAAATGGCTGCTTGGTCAATTATGGAAAAGTTAAAGAAGCCAGATTCTGATATGCCAGATTTAACCTTGCCAACTTCTTTGATTGTGCGTAATTCGACCCGCAAAATTACTGCGGATTAAGCCACTCTGTATTACTCTGACAACATGAAAATCGAAGCGCTGTCGCTTGCCGAAATGCGAACTCACCGCAGTGAAAAATGGCGTGGCTTTCCATCAGATGTTTTGCCATTGTTCGTTGCAGAGATGGACTTTCCAGTCGCACAACCGATTCAAGAGATTTTGATGCAAATGATTTCCCACTCAGATATGGGATATCTAAGTTCAATCCCCGAACTTGGCAAAGCATTTTCAGATTTTTCAAAAAGACACTGGAATTGGGATGTAAATCCTGAATACGTCAGATTGTGCACAGATGTTGGCGTTGGAATGGTGGAAGTTTTACGTGCTACCACACAGCCCGGCGATAAAGTCTTAGTAAATTCACCGATCTATCAGAATTTTTACAACTGGATAAACGAGACAAAAGTCGAATTAATTGATGTGCCATTTATTCAAGACGGATTAAATTGGTCCGTAGATTTTGATGAGATTGAAAAAGTCTATGCATCTGGTTTGAAAGTCCATGCACTTTGCTCGCCGCATAATCCGCTCGGGCGTATTTACTCGCGCGAAGAACTATCTAAATTCGCTCAATTAGCCAAGAAATATGATGTAGTTGTTATTAGCGATGAAATACATGGTCCACTCGCTCTTTCCGGCCACGAATTTGTTCCATTCTTAGCAGTTTCTCCAGAAGCTGCAGAAGTTGGAATTTGTGTAACAAGTGCAAGTAAGGCTTTTAACATTGCAGGGCTGAAATCGGCTTTGATAGTTTCTCAAAGCGCAAAGATGCATGAAGTGCTAGCCAAGATGCCTATGTCAGTGCACTATCGCTCATCAATTTTAGGCGCATTTGCTGCAGTTGAAGCTTTTAACAAATGCGATGAATGGTTGGCAGGTGCCATTTCGACCATAGAATCAAATGCACATTACCTTAAAACACTACTTGATACTCAGCTACCAGCAGCCAAATATGAAATTCCAAAGTGTTCATATTTAGCTTGGGTTGATGTCAGCGCATTAGGTTTGGGTGAAGATCCATCTCAAGTGTTTCTCGAAAAAGGTAGAGTAGCTTTTAACGCTGGCAAGATTTACGGCGCAAGCGCATCTCAATTTGTTCGAATCAATTTAGCAACTAGTGAATCCGTACTGACTGAAGCTGTAAATAGGATGGTCAAGTCTCTATGACTTCTTACGACGTAATCATTGCTGGCGCAGGTCACAATGGTTTAGTCGCCGCAAATTACTTAGCAAAGGCTGGTAAGAAAGTTTTAATTCTTGAGGCGCAAGAACAAATTGGCGGCGCTACGCAAAGTGTTAAGGTTTTCGAAGATTACGAAGCTCGGTTATCTCGGTATTCTTATTTAATTGCACTCCTGCCGGACAAAATAATCTCTGATTTAGGGCTAAGTTTCAAAAACTTATCTAGGAAAATCTCATCTTTTACGCCATATCAAGAGGGAGGATTGCTGATTTCGCGCCAGTGGGATCAGCAAACTGCAGAGTCATTTAACAAATTGCCAGGCGGCGAAAAGGAAGCAAAAGCATGGCAGGAGTTTTATAGTGAAATTGAGAAATTTGCCAAGCGAATTGCTCCGAGCATGCTGGAACCATTAAGAAGTAGCGCTGATCTAAATACTCAAATTGCGATGCCACAAATCTGGGACCAGTTGATTGAGAATCCAATTGGTCATGTAATTACTGAAAAATTTAAGAATGATTTAGTACGTGGCGTTGTGCTAACTGATGCCCTTATCGGAACTCTCTCATCTGCTTATGGAATGCAAGCAAACAACTGCTTCTTGTATCACTTAATAGGCAATGGTTCAGGGGAGTGGAAAGTGCCACAAGGCGGCATGGGAGCTTTTGTTGCCGAATTACATCGAGTCGCAATTTCAAATGGTGTTGAGATTGAATGTTCCGCGAAAGTTATTGATATTGATGCCGATGATGCAGGCGTTCAAGTAACCGATATCAATAACCGCAAATTTCAAGCAAAATATTTTCTTTCAAATGCTGCTCCAGAATTTGTATCAAATAAAATTGAAACTCGTGGCAGTTTAGAAGGTTCGCAAATAAAGATAAATCTATTACTCAAACGGCTACCACAACTCAAATCCGGAATCGATCCAGAACTTGCTTTTGCCGGAACATTACATTTAAACGAAAGTTTCTCAGAGCTAGAAAAGGCTTATGACCAAGCCTTGATTGGCAATATTCCAGATGTAATTCCAGCAGAAATGTATTGCCACACGCTTACAGATCCAACAATTCTGAGCCCAGAATTACAAGCTGCTGGTTTTCATACCTTAACGCTCTTTGGCTTGCATACGCCAGCAACTGCTTTTGAAGAAAATAATAAAGCCACAACTAAATTGGTAGCAGAGAGAGCAATTGCTGGTTTAAATAAATATTTAGCTGAGCCGCTCGAAGATGCTCTGGCATACAGCAAAGATGGCAAACCATGCATAGAGGCAAAGTCTCCGCTAGATCTTGAAGCAGACTTATTTTTACCAAGGGGCAATATTTTTCATAAAGATTTAACTCTTCCTTTTGCGGAGAGCGATGATGAAATTGGCAAGTGGGGCGTTGAGACCAATCTGCCAAATGTATTTATTTGTGGTGCAAGCGCTAAACGTGGCGGAGGGGTGAGCGGCATTCCTGGACATAATGCTGCGATGGCAGTCTTGAAGAGCAAGTAATCTTTTCCTATGAAAAAGCCTGAAACTATTGTCGTTACCGCGGGTCGCCCCGAACATACTCCAGATGCTTCGCTAAACCCTGATGTGCAATTTACTTCAACTTTTCGTGCAGGCGGTCCGCTAGGTTACGGAAGATATGGAAATCAAACTTGGTTGGCAGTTGAAGATGCAATCAGTCAATTAGAAGGTGGCCGAACTTTAATTTTTAGTTCAGGTATGGCTGCAATTAATGCTGTATTTAATATTTTACCGGTTGGCGCTGTAGTGACCGCTTCTAATCAAGGTTATAGCGGCACAATGACAGTATTAAAAATGTTAAATGAAAGCGGAAGATTAGAAGTCAGATTTGTTGATGTGGCAAATACATCAGAAGTAATCGCTGCAATCCCAGGTACTCAGCTTCTTTGGTTGGAATCTCCAACAAATCCTTGTTTAGAAGTAGCAGAACTTCCAACGTTGATAAATGCCGCAAAAGCTGCTGGTATTGGAGTTGCTGTTGATAATACTTTTGCGACACCTTTAAATCAAAACCCACTAGCTATGGGTGCCGATCTAGTTATGAATTCAGTAACTAAATTTCTAGCGGGGCATAGCGATATTTTGATGGGTGCTATTTCAACAAAAGACGATGCGCTTTTTACAAGAATTGAAACTCAAAGAAAATTAGGTGGCGCAATTGCAGGTCCAATGGAAGCTTGGCTTGCTCTACGCGGAATCCGAACCTTTGCGATTCGAGTGCAACGCGGTTCTGAGTCTGCCCTCGAACTTGCTAAACGTTTATCGGAGCATCCGAAGGTCTCTAGAGTGCGATATCCAGGCTTACCAACTGATCCACAACATGAACGTGCCAAGAGCTTCATGAGAGGTTTTGGCGCCGTTTTCTCATTTGAAGTTAAGGGAAGCGCGGAACAGACAGAGCGTGTATGCAATGCTGCAAAGCTAATTACCAATGCAACAAGTTTGGGTGGAGTCGAGACCCTATGGGAGAGACGTAGACGTTGGCCTATCGAGAGCGAAGTTGTTCCTGAGTCTTTAATTCGTGTGAGTGTTGGAATAGAGAACGTTGAAGACCTCTGGGATGACATTAAGCAAGCTTTAGATACAATTTAGCCATGAAGTTCTTCCGACGTATCGCCGCGCTTGCTACCTTTTCGGTGCTGGCATTTAAAGCAGTCGGTTCATTTCTTTCCTGGGTAGAAAAACAGGAAGATTCGCCTGCAACTGTGTGGGCAGACGATGATGAATTTGAGGACGCTTAAGTCTAGACTTACAGGTAACGCCCAACCTGATTCACGATTAGAAGGGTTTTACAAATGCAAATTGTTTTTCACACACGTCAAGCTCATTTAGCGGATGATTTTAAAGATATTGCAACAGAAAAATTAAAAGCACTAGGT
>JBEAMP010000111.1:0-4088 GCA_041165905.1 Actinomycetota bacterium | reverse complement strand
AAACGTGGCAGAGCTGATGCCACCGCTTGACCTTGTGGATCAAGAATCTCAGGCTTCAACATAACTTCAACGATGATCTTTGCCATTTTTAGCTCCTCTTACCGGTTAATCTGAAAAGTGCCTCTTCATATCGAGCTGCCGTTTTTTCCACTATTTCTTGCGGAATAGTAGGTGGTTCGCTTTCTTTATCCCAAACGTTCGCCAGATAATCTCGTAAATACTGCTTATCGAAGGAGGTGCGATCCTGATCCCAGAATCTTGAAGAATCAGGGGTGAGCGCTTCATCACCTAACGTGATTATACCGTTTGCATCTCTACCGAATTCAAATTTAGTATCGACCAAAATAATATCTTTGAGGGCCGCATAATCTTTAGCGCGGTCATAGAGCGCCAAAGTTAAACGTCTCAATTCTGCGGCATCTTCTGCACCGACAATTTCTGCGGCTTGAGCGAAATTAATATTGATATCGTGATCGCCTATTTCAGCTTTTGTCGCAGGAGT
Source organism: Actinomycetota bacterium (assembly GCA_041165905.1). Taxonomy (GTDB): domain Bacteria; phylum Actinomycetota; class Actinomycetes; order Nanopelagicales; family Nanopelagicaceae; genus ZLKRG08. Next base: position 3,586 of record JBEAMP010000111.1, on the reverse strand, counting down.
GAAAATTGATTCTGGCAATTTTGATCCATCAGTTAATCCGGCCGGTAATTTATTGCCACAGACTTCTTGGTTGGATTTGTATTCAACCCAACCGCTGCCGGTTAGATATCCACGCGCCACACATTCGATTGCAAACATTTGAAGTGGTTTTGCAATAACCGCACGCCCAACAACTGTTGCTGGGACATCAGTTGAAATAATGTGATTAGGAACAATATCTGAGAGAAGTTCAAACCAGAAAAGAGATATTTGAGTAAGTATCTTTCCTTTATTTGGAATTTCTGTTGGTAGTACCCAATCGAATGCACTGATGCGATCAGATGCCACAATTAATAATTCATTTTTATTATTTGTATAAAGATCACGAACTTTTCCAGTTCGAAGATGTGTCCATCCTGCAACTTCCGGCGCTGCAGGCGCGCCTCTTAGCCCAAATCCGCTCATCGAATAGAGCCGGGTTGATACTTTGCAGCATCAGAATATTTTGTAGTAATCGCTTCGATGCGTTTGACTACGCGAGAAACTTGTTCCTGGGCAGCGCCAGTAAATTCAATTGGATCGCTAATTAACGACTTCAAGTCTTGGCGATCCAAAGGAATCCGTGGATCATCCGCAAGCGCATCAAGCAAGTTATTTACTTGGCCATCGCGCATATTTAGCGCCGCTTTTGTGGCATGTTCTTTGATTACTTCATGAGCAGCTTCGCGGCCAACACCTGCTTTAACTGCTGCCATCAGAATTTTAGTGGTAGCTAAGAATGGCAAATAGCGTTCTAACTCTGCATTGATTACTGCCGGAAAAGCACCAAATTCTTTTAGCACTGTCAACATGGTTTCGAGTAAACCATCGATTGCATAGAAAGCATCTGCAATTGCAACACGACGAACTACTGAACAAGAGACATCCCCCTCATTCCATTGATCGCCAGAAAGTTCCCCAACCATAGCGCTATAGCCACGCAGAATTACTGCCAGACCATTAACACGTTCACAAGAACGAGTATTCATTTTATGTGGCATCGCTGAACTGCCAACTTGGCCCTCTTTAAATCCTTCAGTTACTAATTCTGCGCCAGCCATCAATCGAATTGAAGTTGCTAGAGAAGAAGGAGATGCAGCCAGCTGTACAAGAGTTGTTACAACTTCATAATCAAGTGAACGTGGATAAACCTGTCCAGTTGAATCTAGTACACGCTTAAATCCTAAATGATTTGCTATTTCATTCTCTAAATTTGAATGTTTTTCGAAAGAGCCAAGGAGATCAATTGAATCTTGTGAAGTGCCTACTGGTCCTTTAAGACCACGCATTGGATATCGATCTAATAGTGAACTTAAACGTTCGTATGCATAAAGCAACTCTTCTGCACTAGATGCAAAGCGTTTACCAAGCGTCGTAACTTGTGCAGGCACATTATGAGAACGACCGGCAATTGGTTGAGCGCTGTACTGAGCTGCCTTTTCGCCAAGACGCGCAAGTAAAGCAACTGTTTTGTCTCGAACTAGCTCTAGACCAAGACGAATCTGTAGCGCTTCAATATTCTCAGTTAAATCACGGCTGGTCATACCAGTATGAATAATTTCGTGGCCAGCTAACGCGTTAAATTCTTCTATTCTCGCTTTTACATCGTGGCGAGTGGATTTTTCTCTTTCATCAATGGAATCTAAATGAACCGCGTGTTTTACCTTTTCGTATGCTGAAAGTTGATCATCAGTAATTGGATGGCCCAACTTCTTCTGAGCACGTGCAACAGCTAGCCAAAGTTCTCGTTCTGCAACAATTTTTGCCTCTGCAGAGAAAATCTGACGCATGGCTACAGATGCATATCGATTGGCTAGGACGCTCACTGGCTTATTCTCTCCTATTTGTTGTCATTCAGTTGCCTTTCTCAGCGACTGACGCGTTGAGGGCAATGTCATTACGATAAAAAGATCCTGCCAATTTAATCTGTGAGACAGTTCGATAAGCCTTATCGCGAGCTTCAGTTAAATCAGAGCCGACTCCCGTCACAGTGAGCACACGGCCACCAGCAGATCTAAGTGCACCATCCTCTTTGGTCCCTGCATGAAAAATTGTTACCCCATTTATTGCATTTAAGTTTGAAATTTCATCACCACTTTTAACATCTGAAGGATATCCATTTGCAGCAAGTACGACTGTGACTGCGGATTCATCGGACCAATGCAAAGTTGAATCGATTAAATTCCCAGTTGCTGCTTTATAAAGTAATTGACCAAGTGGTGTTTGCAATCTTGGAATTAAAACTTGTGTTTCTGGATCGCCAAATCTCGCATTAAATTCAATAACTTTAATTCCGCGATCTGTAACTGCCAGGCCTGCATAAAGTAATCCCACAAAAGGTGTACCCCGTGCAGCCATCTCTGCAATCATTGGCGCTAAAACTTGAGTGTAAGTATCTTCAACAATATTTGTTGGCGCCCAAGGAAGTGGTGAATATGCTCCCATGCCACCAGTATTTGGACCTTCATCAAGGTCATAAGCACGTTTGAAATCTTGAGCTGGTTGCATCGGCAAAATGTTCTTGCCATCTGAAATACCAAAGAGAGAGATTTCAGGCCCCTTTAAATACTCTTCAATAACCACACGTTTGCAAGAGAGCGCATGTTGTAAAGCAATTTCTCGATCTTCAGTGACAACTACGCCTTTACCGGCAGCTAAACCATCATCTTTAACAACATAAGGTGCGCCAAAAGTATCGAGCGCTCTCTCAATCTCTTTCTGCGTTTCACATGTAAATGATTTTGCAGTTGGAACTCCAGCGTCACGCATCACGCCTTTGGCAAAATGTTTTGATCCTTCAAGTTGCGCAGCAGCTTTTGATGGGCCAAAGACTGCAATTCCTTGCGCACGCAATTCATCGGCAACGCCATTTACTAGCGGCATTTCTGGGCCGATAACTACCAAATCAACCGCTAATGATTTCGCTAAGTCAACAATTGCTTGGTTATCTGAAATTGAAATTGGATGTAAAACTGCAATTTCTTTAATTCCTGGATTGCCAGGTGCAACATGTAGTTCTGTTACAGATTTATCTGCTGATAGTCCTGTGGCTAGTGCGTGTTCACGCCCACCGCTTCCTATCAGCAGTACCTTCATCGTTAGATAAATTCCTTCACGACGATGGTCTGGTCGCGCCCTGGCCCGACACCGATTGCCGACATTGGAGCACCGCTTATCTTCTCTAGATATTGCACATACTTCTGAGCATTGATTGGTAGATCTTCAAACTTCTTGCAATTTGAAATATCTTCTTTCCAACCAGTTTTTTCAAATATAAGTTTTGCATCGGCAAAGGCAATATCTAAATCACCTGAACGCCTTGGTCGAATAATTGATTTAAAGTCAGTGCCTGTAACTTTTTGAATTCCAGAAATGATCTCTTTTACTGAATACCCCGTTCCAGTTCCAACATTAAATATTTCATGGCCTAGATTTTTATGAAGAAAATCTGATATTGCGATATGTGCTTCTGCAATATCTAGAACATGTATGTAATCCCTAATACAAGTTCCGTCAGGCGTTGGATAATCATCACCGAAAATCTCAGGAGACTTTCCTAGCTCAATAG
>JBEAMP010000110.1:0-3431 GCA_041165905.1 Actinomycetota bacterium | reverse complement strand
TTCTTTGCAGGTTTAAAGAAGTACTTTGCTAAGCATGCTTGGGGTAATACAGTTCTAAAAGATCTTTTAGTTGAACTGGAAGCAACATCGGGCCGCGATTTAACAGCTTGGACAAAGACATGGCTGCAAACAGCTGGAGTTAATACCTTCCGCCCAGAATTAAAGATTGCAGATGGAAAGTATTCTGAAATCGCTGTTATTCAAGAGGTTCCACAGGTGCCAGAAGGATCAAAGGAACTTCGTCCACACCGTATGGCAGTTGGTCTTTACGATGTTAAGAATGGCAAACTGGAACGTAGAAAGAGCGTTGAGCTAGATGTAACCGGAGCTCGCACTGTTATTGATGGATTAGCTGGAGAAGCCGTAGCTGATTTGCTACTTATCAATGACCACGATTTAACTTACGGCAAGATTCGCTTTGATGAAAAATCAATCGAAACCTTAAAGAAGCATTTAGGTGACATCACCGATTCACTTACCAGAGCACTTTGCTGGTCAGCGGCATGGGATATGCATCGAGATGGCGAGCTTTCTGCAACTGATTACACCGAGATCGTTCTAAATGCACTTGGTAAAGAGAATGAAGCATCTGTTATTTCAGCGCAATTACTTAATCTAGAAACCGCTGTTGAGATTTACTCATCTCCAAAGAATCGCGAAGCGCTTCGTGCAAAGCGCTCTGCCGGACTTTACAAGTTAGCAACTGAAGCAAAAGCCGGGAGCGATGAACAACTAGCTTTGACACGTGGCTTTGCAAGTGGCGCCACAGTTGTCGATGCACAACGCGTTAAAGAGATCCTTGATGGCAAATTAAGTGGCTTAACTATTGATACTGAAATGCGTTGGGCGCTCGTTAAATCATTAAGCGAACGCGGGCTATTTGGCAAAGCAGAAATAGATGCGGAATTAGCTAGAGATAACACTGCTGATGGAACTCGCCATGCTGCAGAGGCGCGTGCAATGATTTCTACAGCAGAGGCGAAAGCCGAAACATGGGAAGCTCTAACCAAGACTGAACTTTCAAATCATATTCAGCGCCATATGTTGCTTGGCATTAATAGACCAATTCAACAAGATTTATGGGCAAGTTATGTCGATAAGTACTTTGCAACCGTTAAGAAGATGTGGGATGAAAACTCATATGAAATCGGTCTTCAATTTGCAACTTTGGCCTTCCCTAGATTTGCTCCAACTGCAGATAATTTAGCTAAGGCAGAAGATTGGATTGCGAAGAATAAGGATGCGTCAGATGGCGTTATGCGTGCCGTTAAAGAAGGACGGGATGCGCTAAAGCGTGCGCTTAATGCTCAAGCTGCAGACGCATAAGTCCTAGTCAATCTGATCTACGACTGATTTCTTTTTATCGCGCTTAGTTGATGTTGCATATGAAAATGCGCTAATCACTAAAAATAAACCAATAGGTGCAACAACAAACCATAATGCTGTTTCAATTGCGCTTAGGCCCGGCCCAGGAATCATGCCCGGTTCATAAGTAGTGAGAAGAAAATTCATGATGCGAAGTTTAGGCAGTTGCTGTTGCAACTCCAAATGGTTCCAAATATGGAATCCAAACTTCTTCTGCTCGTGTGGCGCCTAACACTCTCCATGCAGATCCAACCGGTTCGCGCGGCAGTTGGCGCAGCCTCCATCCCAACTCTTTAAGTGGTTTATCTGCTTTCATGTGATTGCATCGATGACATGCGCTGACAACATTTTCCCAAGCATGTGCACCACCACGACTGCGTGGAATCACGTGATCTATAGAAGTTGCTGGCGCCGCACAATAAACGCATCGGCCACCATCTCTTGCAAAAATTGCGCGACGAGAAAGTGGCACCGCATGGCGGTATGGAATTCTGACAAATTTATTTAATCTAATTACTGCAGGGAGTGCGATCTCGCCATTTGCGAAATGAAGAATTTCGGAAGTATTTTCGACAACAGATGCGCGATCGTTGAGCACAAGAATAAGCGCGCGACGATTACTTACGACACCTAGTGGTTCGTATGTCGCGTTGAGCACTAAAGCCCTAGACATATCTGCTCCCGCCTCCAACGCATGGCTTGCGTTGCTTCGCAAATCTTGCCTTAACTTTCTCCGCTTTTGCGGTATTTACCGCTATTTGCAGGTAACTTTTCGGCAAAATTCGCATGGCTAATAGGTAGATTTACGCTTATGAATAGCTTCAATGATTTCTGGTCTTGGTTTAATGGCGCCCCGTTGCACATCGTGATAATCCTGGTGGTCTCAATTGCAACCCAACAGTTGGGCAAACGAACCATCCGAAGAATTGTGGATCGAATTTCTCGCGCTGATTTAGTACCCGGTCCAAAGAACATGGCTAACCGCCAAGCGGAGCGCGCACGCACTTTAGGAACGGTTTTAACTAGTACTCTAAATAGCGCAGTCTGGTTAATTGCACTATTTATGGTGCTTGGCGAATTCGGATTAAATCTTGGTCCGCTAATCGCATCTGCTGGCGTTATCGGTGTTGCGCTTGGTTTAGGTGCACAAACAATAGTGCGCGATGTGCTCTCTGGAATTTTGATGTTGATCGAAGATCAATATGGTGTCGGAGATGAAGTCGACGTACTGGATGTAAAAGGCAAAGTTGAAAAAGTTGGCTTAAGAATTACTTCAGTACGCGCAGCCGATGGAACGCTCTGGTATTTGCGAAATGGCGAAATCTTAAAAGTTGGAAATAAATCCCAAGTTGGTTAATTACTCTTGGTTGACTAAAGAATTTGCCGCAAGTTCTAAATAGTTCCAGAGTTCAGCGCGGTGTTCGCGGCTAATTTCAACTGAATCAAGCGCGCGAGCCATCGCATTTAACCAAGCTTCTTTAGCTTTTGGATCAATAAAAAATTGATTGTGACGCATTCGTAACCTTGGATGTCCACGTACTTCACTATAAGTAGTTGGTCCGCCCCAATATTGCTCTAGAAACATCTGCAATCTCTCAGCAGCTGCATGCCAATCTTTATCTGGATACATCGGACTAAGGATGGGATCGACTGCAACTACTGCATAAAAACCAGAGACCAGCTCTTCGAAGAACTCTGTCCCCCCTACTTCTTCATAAAATGTGCTCATATATTTTTGATTTCGTTAAAGCTCTTTCCGCGAGCTATAAATATAACGGCAGCCGCAGCCAAAAGGCTCATGATTCCACCTAAATAGAATGAAAGTGCATAGTCACCTAATTTAACTCTCAATACTGCAGCACCTAAGGCTGCGACAGATGCGCCGATTTGATGGCCAGAAAATACCCAGCCATAGATAACTGCGCCATATTGTGGCCCAAGCACTGTGCGACAGAGTGCAATTGTTGGAGGCACAGTTGCCACCCAATCTAAACCATAAAAAATCACGAAAACCAAAGTTGATGGATGCAGGGTTGCAAATAATATTGAAGGTAATAGCAACAGAG
>JBEAMP010000109.1:0-3025 GCA_041165905.1 Actinomycetota bacterium | reverse complement strand
GACAAATTGCTCTGTGTTCCAGCAGGTGATGTGCGCAAAGAACATTTGCGCGATATCCACCATATCTCTGAATATGACCGCCTTGAGATTCAACATTTCTTTGAGGTTTACAAGGATCTTGAGCCAGGAAAATCTGTAGAAGGCGCAACTTGGGTTGGCCGCGTTGAAGCTGAGCGTGAAATTCAAAATTCTTTCGACCGCTATAACTCAGGCGAAACAAAGTAGTAACAATTCAAATATAACTTTACGCCCACATCAGACCCTCTCGTACCTGATGTAAAAGGTGTTTGCTAATGAGTAGCGTCAATAATCTGGTCAATGGTGCTGATACCGCTTGGCTTCTGATTTCCGGAGCTTTAGTTTTATTCATGACCCCTGGCCTCGCCCTCTTTTATGGCGGAATGGTTCGTGCAAAGAGCACTTTAAACATCATGATGATGTCTTTCTCCGCAATGGGCGTCACAACAATCATCTGGGTTCTATATGGATATTCAATCTCATTTGGAAAAGATGTAGCAGGAATTATTGGCGATCTATCGCATTTAGGATTAGGCAACACTCTAGATGCCACGGTTGGCGGCGAAGGTCATCAAGTACCAACACTTGCATTTGCAATGTTCCAATTAACATTTGCCATAATCACAATTGCACTACTTTCTGGAACAATTGCTGATCGAGTGAAATTTAGCTCTTGGTTGGTATTCGTAGCAGCCTGGGTAACTTTGGTTTATTCACCAATTGCTCACTGGGTTTTTGGTGGTGGCTGGATCATGACCAAAATTGGTGCTCTTGATTTTGCAGGTGGCACAGTCGTTGAAATTAACTCTGGCGCATCTGCATTGGCTTTAGCGCTTGTCATTGGAAAGCGAATTGGATTTAAGCGCGATCAAATGCGCCCACATAATCTTCCTTTAGTTCTACTGGGAGCCGGAATTCTCTGGTTTGGTTGGTTTGGTTTTAATGGAGGTAGCGCTTTAACTAGTGGCGCCCTTGCTTCAACTGCACTTATTAATACACAAATTGCGGCAAGCGCTGCGGCGATGACTTGGCTTTTGACTGAAAAAATCCGCGATGGCAAAGCGACAACTTTAGGTATTGCATCTGGCGCAGTTGCTGGAATGGTTGCAATTACACCTGCCTGTGGATTCGTGAATCCGCTAGGTGCGTTAATCATTGGACGTATAAGCGGAGCGCTCTCTGCTTGGGCAGTTGCTTTGAAATACAAATTTAACTACGACGATTCATTAGATGTTGTTGGAGTACATGGTGTTAGCGGCCTATTTGGAATGTTGGCGATTGGAATTCTAGGTACCACAACTGCAAATGCAATGGGAGCAGATGGACTTTTCATGAACGGCGGCACTGCCCTACTTGAAAAGCAGATGATTGCCTCAGTTGCCGTTGGTCTCTTTGCATTTACTGCAACTTATCTAATCGCTAGCTTCATTGAGAAGACAATTGGTTTTAGATCCAGCGCGGATGATGAAGCCACTGGCTTAGATCAGACATATCACGCAGAAAGCGCATACGATTTCTCTAGTATCTCTATTCGATAAGTTCGAGAAGGTGGATAAGAAATGAAACTAATAACAGCAATAGTTAAGCCACCACGACTTGATGATATCAAGCGCGCGTTGCAAGAGATTGGCGTCGCTGGCATGACGGTCTCAGAAGTAAGCGGTTTCGGCCGCCAAAAAGGGCACACTGAAATTTACCGCGGCGCCGAATATGTCGTTGATTTAATTCCCAAAATTCGAATTGAAGTTATTTCAGATGATGCAGAAGTTACACATATCGTTGAAACCATTACCAAAGCGGCAAATACTGGTGCTATTGGAGATGGAAAAATTTGGGTAACACCGATTGATTCAGTGGTAAGAGTCCGAACTGGCGAGAGAAATGGTGAGGCAATTTAGCATTTAGCTAAAATGTTTTTCATCGCCGCTTTTTCGGGAGCGGTTACCCATAAACCGTATTTTGCCTTCACGGAAATCTGTTTCGAGACATATGTGCATTGATAACTCTTCAATGGTGGCAACCAAGTCGCAGCATCGCCATCACCTTTTTGAGAATTTAGCCTTCCCTGTACAGCAAGTAAATTGTCGGGGTCATTTGCAAATTGCGTTCGTTTTTCGAGTGTGAATTTAAAAGCACCTGTTTGCCAGGCATTACTTAAAGCCACCACATGATCTATTTGAACTTCCATGCTGCTTTTTACGCCTTTAACAAAATTAATGGTTATGCCGGAATATGGATCAATTAATTTGCCACTTTCAATCACGCAATCTCTTGTGCCTGAGCGATATGACAAATTTGTCAGATCTCTCTGCAAAATATCGTTTCGGGTATCGCAGCCATTTCGATTTACATCTGCCCAGGTTTGGCCAAATTGTGCTCTGGTATATCCAGTCTTTGGCGCACGTCCTTTAACTGCCAATGATTCAAGGATTATTTCGATTGAAGTTTCTGCAGAATTTGCATTAGGAATATTAGGAATATTTAGTATCGCAATTAATGCAATAGCCCAAATACTGCGCGATTTCATGCTTAGATATTAATTGTCCGACGCGAATATTCCGATGTTTCGCTTAGATTTTGCACCGGGTCCCCTTCTTGATAGGGTCTGTCCCGTTCAGTCTTTGGGTTGTTAGCTCAGTTGGTAGAGCAAGTGACTCTTAATCACTGGGTCGTAGGTTCGAGTCCTACACAACCCACCAAAGCAACTCTTATTTAATAATCTACTTCCGCTTCAATTTTGCTAAATCGCGTCTGATTTCTCGTTTAACCTTCTTGTGCTGGCGGTCGCTCTTGGATGTAAAGGCCCATTTCATTATTGGCACAAAAATCAAAGCAATGATCAGAAAAGCGCCAAGGCTCTTTAAGTAAAGCTCATAATCACTTCCAGCATACATGCGGAAAGTTTACGCCTTGAAAATGTGAACCATCTACGGCTGGAACCAAAGTTAATGCGGATTGCCTAGCTTTTTGCCATGCTCTCTCAGTGAATCCAATTTTGGCAGTGCTA
>JBEAMP010000108.1:0-3495 GCA_041165905.1 Actinomycetota bacterium | reverse complement strand
TTGGCTGTCGAACTCGCTTCAAAGATTGTCGGAGAAGCGCTAGACGACCAGGCTCGACAGTCACGCATTGTCGAACGATTCATGGCAGATTTGGAAAAATAATGGCAATTCACTTGGGAGGCAGCAGCCGCAATTCATTAGCGGCTACTCGCGTTGCTCTAGATAAATCACTTGCTGGTTTATCTGGAGATGCTGCATCTGCGCTCTCAAGCGATTTGTTTGTAGTAGTAAATGCGCTTGGACAGAATGTGGCACTTCGCCGTGCAATTACTGATCCATCTCGTAGCTCTGAAGATAAAGAAGGGCTGCTAAAGCAGCTCTTCGGTTCTCGCATCTCAGATAAGGCGCTTGCAATTGCAGTTGTTGCAGTTTCAAATCGTTGGTCTTCACCATCAGATTTGCTGATTGCAACTGAGCAGATTGCAATCCAAGCAGAAGCAGGTGCTGCTAATTCACGCGGTGAATTAGATAAGTTAGAAGATGAAATCTTCACCTTTGGGCGTGCATTGGCTGCAAATCAAGATTTACGTAATGCTCTTAATGGTAATCCAGATGCAATTTCAGAGAAGAGAGCATTGGTGGACCAAGTACTTAAGGGCGCAACAAGTTCAACTCGCGCTTTAGTTGGACAGGTTGTAAACGGTCTATGGGGACGCAATATCGAAACTGCGCTTTCAGATATTGCATATGCAACAGCTGAACATCGCAACTTAGTTGTAGCACTTGTTCAAAGCGCAATTGAATTATCAGCAGATCAGAAAGCGAAGCTAGCGGCAGCGCTAAGCAAGCAAGTAGGACAACCAGTACGAGTAAACGTAGAAACAAATCCAAAAGTTATTGGTGGAGTTTCAATTCGTTTCCGTGATGAATTGATTGATGGCACCGTCATCAGTCGTATGGCCGATGCAAGCCAAGCGCTTGCAGGAAAGTAAGGAGAAACCAAAATGGCGGAACTCACGATCCGACCAGAAGAAGTTCGCAACGCATTAGCGGATTTCGTTAAGTCGTATCAGCCAACCGGAGCTGGTCGCGAAGAGATCGGTGTTGTCACCGAAGCTTCAGACGGCATTGCTCGCGTAGAAGGCTTGCCTTCAACAATGACAAATGAGTTGTTGAAGTTTGAAAACGGAACTTTAGGTCTTGCACTTAACCTCGATGTTCGTGAGATCGGTGTGGTTATTCTCGGTGCATTTACCGGAATTGAAGAAGGAACCAAGGTTTACCGCACTGGTGAAATTCTCTCTGTTCCAGTTGGAGATGCATTTTTAGGTCGCGTAGTTGATGCGCTTGGTCGCCCAATTGATGGCAAAGGACCAATTGCTGCAGATACCAACCGCGCACTTGAATTACAGGCGCCAACAGTTGTTCAGCGCCAACCAGTTAAAGAACCTTTAATGACAGGTATCAAAGCGATTGACTCAATGACCGCTATCGGCCGCGGTCAGCGTCAGTTGATTATTGGTGACCGTCAGACCGGTAAGACTGCAGTAGCGGTAGATACCATTATTAATCAGCTTGAAAACTGGAAGTCTGGCGATAAGAAGAAGCGCGTTAAGTGCATTTATGTTGCTATCGGACAGAAGGGTTCAACTGTTGCATCAGTTCGCGCAGCTCTAGAAGAAGCTGGCGCAATGGAGTACACAACAATCGTTTCTGCTCCAGCATCTGATCCAGCAGGTTTCAAGTACCTAGCGCCATACACCGGCTCTGCAATTGGTCAGCACTGGATGTACAACGGCGATCACGTTCTAATTGTTTTTGATGATTTATCAAAGCAGGCAGAGGCTTATCGTTCAGTCTCATTGCTACTTCGTCGTCCACCAGGACGCGAGGCATATCCTGGCGACGTTTTCTATTTACACTCACGTTTGTTAGAGCGTTGCGCAAAACTTTCAGATGATCTTGGTGGCGGTTCTATGACCGGACTTCCAATCATCGAAACAAAAGGTAATGACGTATCCGCTTTTATTCCGACAAACGTAATTTCGATTACCGATGGACAGTGCTTCCTTGAAACAGATCTATTTAACTCAGGCGTTCGTCCTGCGATTAACGTAGGTATCTCAGTTTCTCGTGTAGGTGGTTCTGCTCAGACAAAGGCGATGAAGAAGATTGCAGGACGTCTACGTCTTGACCTAGCGCAATATCGCGAACTAGAAGCATTCGCAGCTTTCGGTTCAGATCTTGATGCGGCATCAAAGGCGCAGCTCGAACGCGGCGCTCGCATGGTTGAACTTCTAAAGCAGGGTCAGTACTCACCTTATTCATTGGAACGTCAAGTAGTTTCAATTTGGGCTGGTACAACTGGAAAACTTGATTCAGTAGCGGTAGCTGATATTCGCCGCTTCGAATCAGAACTTCTAGACTTCATTGGTCGCGAACATAAAGATGTCTACTCTGTAATTTCAGAGACTCGCGAACTATCAGATGACACTGTGGCAAAGCTCGAAACTATCGTTACTTCATTTAAAGCCATGTTCAAGTCATCTGTTGCTCCAGCTGTTAACGAAAAGGAAGCCGAAGCTTTAGATAGCGAAGGACAAGAGACCATTACTCGACAGGTTCCGGCTAAAAAGTAGGAATGAAGTAACCAAATGGGAGCACAACTACGCATCTATCGCCGCCGAATTCGTTCGGTTAAGGCGACGAAGAAAATTACGAAAGCGATGGAGTTAATCTCTGCCTCTCGTATTCTTAAGGCGCAGCAGCGCGTTAACGCTTCTTCGCCATATGCGCGCGAATTAACACATGCAGTTACTGCAGTGGCATCGGTATCTAGTACATCGCATCCATTGACAACAGAATCTGCAAAGCCAATTCGTGCAGCGGTTTTAATTATTACCGCTGACCGAGGCATGGCTGGTGCTTATTCAAATGCTGCCATCAAAGAAGGCGATCAACTGATTTCGCTTCTTAAAGAGCGTGGTCTAAGTGTCAAGCCGTATCTGGTTGGACGCAAAGCAGTTAGCTTCTATAAGTTCCGTAATCGAGAGATTGCTAATTCATGGACAGGTTTCTCAGATAATCCAACTTATGCAAACGCAAAAGAAATTAGCGATTCCTTGATTAATGCGTTTATTGCAGATGCACAATTAGATCCAAATGGAGTCGATGAACTTCATATTGTTTACACAGAGTTCAAGTCAATGCTTACACAGTTGCCACTTGCAAAGCGAATGTTGCCACTAGAAGTTGTTGAATCCGAAGCGCCAGCTGGTTTCTTACCATCTTACGAATTCGAACCTTCTCCAGAAATTGTGCTTGATTCTCTTCTTCCAAAATATATTGAAGCTCGTGTTTATAACGCGCTTCTTCAATCAGCGGCTTCAGAGCATGCAGCTCGTCGTCGCGCAATGAAATCTGCAACTGATAACGCAGATGAATTAATTAAAGGTTTGACCCGACTAGCTAACGCAGCTCGTCAGGCCGAAATTACACAGGAAATCAGTGAAATCGTCGGCGGTGCGGACGCACTCGCCTCAAGTAATGCAGGGA
>JBEAMP010000107.1:0-2935 GCA_041165905.1 Actinomycetota bacterium | reverse complement strand
TGCCAGCAGCGTCACTTACAAATAACCATGAGGCGCCATTAGTTGCTTGCAAGATCACCTCTACTCCGTTACCTGATGAATATGTATTTGGCTGCGAAGTTTCACTTACAGTGGGAGTTGGCGATGCTGTCGCGCTAGCTGTTGGAGTTGGTTTTGTTTTAGGTCCATCCGAACTTGCCTTTAAGTTACCAACAACAATTGAGACAATAATTAATCCAATAATCGCGACAGTCGCATAAATCATTAGCTGCTTATTGGTAAGACGTTTCCGCTCTGAAATCGCGATAGTTGCACTATTTTCAACTAACTGTGAATGAATCTTTCGTTGTTCCTGCGCATGCTGTTCATCAAATTGAACTAGCAAGTCCTCTGCATTGATATTTAAAACTTTAGCTATTGTCTTTAAATGACCTCTGGCATATGTATCTCCGCCAGCATGAATGAAATTATCATCTTCGAATTCGCGTAACATCGAAGGGCGAATATTTGTTTTTGTAGCTAATTCATCAAGTGAAATTCCGGCTGACTTACGCGCAGCACTTATGCTCTGCCCTAAAGTCATTTGATGCTCCTTGAAATTGATATGAGAGAAGTCTAGGACCGGTCATATAGCTTCGTCTAACAAAATTGTAATTTTCACCCTGCACTTCACCCACTAGTCACTGATAGTGGCAAGCACATCATCAAGCTCTTCAGGCTTAACCAGCACCGCTCTAGCTTTGGAACCTTCGGAAGGCCCAACAATCCCTCGAGATTCCATTAAATCCATCAATCGCCCTGCTTTAGCAAAACCAATTCGCAGTTTGCGTTGCAACATTGAGGTTGATCCGATTTGTGTTGTTACCACCAAGTGAACTGCTTGCAGCAATAATTCATAATCATCACCGATTTCATTAACCGCGCTAACTACAATCTTTTGTGAAGTAGTAACATCATCGCGGAAACGTGGTGCTAATTGTTTGCGCACATGACCAACTACATCTGCAATTTCGCGCTCTGAAACATATGCTCCTTGGATACGAATTGGTCGCGACGCACCCATCGGCACAAATAAACCATCACCTTGGCCAATTAATTTCTCCGCTCCTGGTGCATCCAAGATAACGCGGCTATCAGCCAGTGAAGATGTCGCAAATGAGAGCCTTGAAGGTACGTTAGCTTTGATTAATCCAGTTACGACATCAACTGATGGGCGCTGGGTTGCAAGTACTAAGTGAATACCAGCAGAACGAGCCAGCTGGGTAATTCGTACTACACACTCTTCAACATCTTTTGCAGCAATCATCATCAAATCTGCTAATTCATCGATAATTACAAGTAAATATGGATATGGTTCCAGAATTCGATCACTGCCAGGAGGAGCGGCAACTTTTCCAGCGCGAACTGCTTTATTGAAATCATCAATATGGCGGAAACCAAAGGTAGCTAGATCTTCATATCTAAGATCCATCTCGCGAACTACCCATTGCAGCGCATCTGCCGCCTTCTTTGGATTGGTGATAATTGGGGTAATTAAATGCGGAATATTTTCATAAGCATTTAGCTCTACTCGTTTAGGATCGATCAAAACTAAACGAACCTCATCTGGCGTAGAACGCATCATGATTGAAGTAATCATCGAATTAATCATTGAAGATTTACCTGCACCAGTTGCACCTGCAACTAATAAATGTGGCATCTTGGCCAAGTTAGCGCAGATGTAATTACCTTCAACATCTTTACCGAGCGCAACTAACATCGGATGCATATCTTGGCCAGCAACACTTGAGCGTAAAACATCGCCTAATGCCACGATTTCACGATCGGTATTTGGAATTTCAATGCCAACTGCTGACTTGCCTGGAATCGGAGAGAGAATTCGTACTTCACTTGATGCAACAGCATAGGCAATATTCTTTGATAGCGCAGTAATTCGTTCAACCTTTACAGCATTACCTAATTCGATTTCATAGCGAGTAACAGTTGGTCCGCGCATAAACCCAGTTACGGTGGCATCAATTTCAAATTCTGCAAATAATTCTGTAAGAGAGCTGACAACGGCATCGTTTGCTTTGCTCTTTCCCTTTGCTGCTGGCCCACTCTTTAATAATTCTGGAGAAGGTAGAACATATTTACTATCAGGCGTCAGCATCATCTGCACTGGTCGTTTGACTGGTTCTGTCGATGGATGTGCTTTCGGAATCTCTACAGTGAATTCCTCATCAAACTCTTCCTCTTCTGGTTCGTCATAATCTTCTTCTGGTTCTTCCATCTGAGAAACTAAAGGAGATTCAAAAGGTTCTGATTCATATATTTCATCATCTTCTTCAGAATTAGATCTCTTTGGCTTCTTGGTTTTGAGCCAAATAAAAGTGGATTTAATTCTTATTGCTACCTGTGAAAATGGAGTGGCTGTTACAACCAACAATCCAAAACCAAAGATTAAAAATAGTACTGGGTAGGTAAGAAGTGGAGTCAGAATTGCAGTTAGCGGTTTAGTTACACCATAACCAATCCAGCCTCCGCCATGGCGCATTGCTGTTGCGCCGGTTCCTTCCGAACCATTAAATAGGTGTGCAAGTCCCGTTGCAGATATTAAAAGTGCGATCGTTCCGACAGTAATTCGAGCGGTTTCGCGTTTCTCATCAGGTGATCTAAATAGTCGAATTGCAAAATAGAAAAGTACAAGTGGAGCTAAAAAGCCGACGCGTCCAAATCCACCATAGAAAAATGAATATAAAGCTTTACTGACCGTGCTCTGCGAGTTCATCCAAGTGCCAGCAACTGCTGCTAAACCAATAATTACTAGAAGCAACCCTGCGCCATCGCGTTGATGAACTGAATCTAAATCTTTTGCTGCGCGAGTGGTGAAACGAATGGCATTGCCTAGACCTTTGGCGAAACCACGCCAGATAGATCCGAGTACCGAAAGTACTGATTTGGAAGTTTTCTTACG
>JBEAMP010000106.1:0-18626 GCA_041165905.1 Actinomycetota bacterium | reverse complement strand
AAGGGTGGTGGAGCAGCCCTACCGTTCAAACGTAAATTATTTTCAAGTATCGTGAAAAATGCGGTTGATACTGCTAAACCATTTGGAATTCCAGTGACTGTAAAAATGAGAATCGGAATTGATAGTGATCATAAAACTTTTCTAGAAGCTGCGGACTCAGCAGTGCAAGCAGGAGTTACTTGGGTTGCTCTTCACGCTAGAACCGCTGCGCAGATGTACGAAGGTAAAGCGGATTGGAGCGCAATTGCAGAATTAAAAGAGCATCTGCGGCATACTGGAATTCCAGTTTTGGGAAATGGAGATATTTGGTCTGGCCAAGATGGCGTGCGAATGGTGAAAGAGACTGGATGTGACGGGGTAGTAGTAGGGCGTGGCTGCCTTGGCAGACCTTGGCTTTTCAAAGATTTAGTCAATTCATTTAATGGCAGTAATGAACGTTATTTACCTACTCTTTTTGAAGTTCGAGAAGTGATGTTCCGCCACGGTGAATTAATTGTTGAATATTTTGAATCCGAAGATCGTGGCTGTAAAGATTTGAGAAAACATATGGCCTGGTATTTAAAAGGTTTCAGAGTAAAACAGGAGTTACGACGTCAATTTGGCATGATTAGTACATTATCTGAATTTCGTTCTTTATTAGATCAATTAGAAGATCAGCCTTATCCACTTGAAGTTGGCGAAAAACCTCGCGGTCGTACCAGCCATGGCAGACCTCCAACACTTCCAGATGGCTGGCTAAAAGATCCTGACGAAATGGTTCATTTGGAATTAGAAGATGCATTTAGCGGTGGATGAAAATCTAAAATGTTTAAATTAATTCGTAGATTTATTTCTTTGATTTTCTTGATAATAATTGGAATTCCAGCTTTCTTCTTTGCCCAAGTTTGGTATGAAGCACATTATCCAAGGGTTACAAGTTCTAAATATGCGGTCGTTATGGGAGCTGCTCAATATGATGGCCGTCCAAGTGATGCGCTAGAAGCTCGTTTGGAAGAAGCGCTACGTATTTACAAAGATGGTTTAGTAGAGAAGGTTGTAACTGTCGGTGGCGGCGCTCCTGGGGATAGATTTACTGAAGCACGCGCGGGTCGTCGTTGGTTGATTGCAAATGGAATCAAACGAAATGATGCGATAGAAATCGGAGAGGGAAGAGATACCATAAAGAGCGTAAAAGCTTTTGCCGATTACTTTAAATTAAATGGGATTTCTGAAGTCATCATTGTTACCGATCCTTATCACTGCAAGAGATCCACGTATATTTCAGATGACCTAGGTATAAATGCCACCTGTTCGCCAGTGAAAAGTGGTCCATTTAATTTAGAGAACTCATCGCTCAGATATTTATGGCGCGAAGGAAATGCTTATATTGCCTATCGCACGCTAGAAAAGCTCGGAATACACGTTAGCGACCATCTTGAAAGTACTGGTCTTTCGGCTATCGGGTTAGGCTAACTTCTATGTACGAAGCGCGTGATAGCGAAAGATTTATTGCCGAACCAGCAAAACGCCCTGGCCGTACCGAATTTATGCGCGATCGCGCCAGATTAATTCACTCCGCTGCTCTACGTAGGTTAGCTGCAAAAACTCAAGTCGCAGTTCCTTGGGAGAATGATTTTCAAAGAACTCGTCTTTCGCACTCTCTTGAATGTGCGCAGATTGGTCGTGAATTCGGAGCATCGCTCGGCGCTGATCCTGATCTAATTGATACTGCTTGCTTGGCACATGACTTAGGCCACCCACCATTTGGTCATAATGGCGAGACTGCTCTAGCAGAAGTTGCTAAAGATATAGGCGGCTTCGAAGGTAATGCACAAACTTTTAGAATCTTAACTAGATTAGAGGCAAAAACTTACGATGGGAAACGTAGCGTTGGATTAAATCTAACTAGAGCTTCTTTAGATGCTTGTACAAAATATCCTTGGAACGCAGAGTTAAATACAAAGAAATTCGGCGTTTACTCTGATGACTTAGAAATTTTCAATTGGATGCGCGAAGGTGCGCCGGTAAGTCAACGCACTTTTGAAGCACAAATCATGGATTGGTCTGATGATGTCTCATATTCAGTTCATGATTTTGAAGATGCAATAGTGGCTAGCCAATTGAGCGTTCCTGACATTGAAAGTGATCTTTCTGAGATACATTCGATTTTAGAAAAGAGTTATTTAGAAAGTAGCAAGGCAGAAACAGAAGCTGCATTAGAGCGTCTACAGAAATTATCATGCTGGCCTAAAGACTTCGATGGCATGCATAGAGATTTGGCCAAACTTAAAGATTCCACTAGTCAATTAATCGGAAGATTTGTCTTTGAATCTGAGCAAGCTACAAGAGATAGATATGGCGCTGGAGAACTTAAGAGATTTGATGCGGATTTGGTAATTCCTAGAAATCAATTAGTGGAAGTAGCGCTTTTAAAGGCAATTAGCGCCTTTTATTTAATTCAAGCCCCCGAAGCGCAGGCTCGATATGCCAAGCAACGCCAAGTAATTTATGAATTGGTTGAGATGATTCAAGAAGCGGGTGCGCAAGTTCTGGACACAGTATTCCTTGATGCTTGGCACGAATCACCAAATGCTCGCTTAAGAGTAATCATTGACCAAGTTGCAAGCCTCACCGATCCTGCGGCGTATGCATTACACGCTAGGTTGTCCTCATGAGCGGCATGATTCGAAATGAAGACGTAGCGTATGTTCGCGAGAATGTCCGCATTGATGAAGTCGTAAATGATTATTTGCCACTCAAACAAGCAGGCGGAGATCAAAAGAAAGGTCTTTGTCCATTTCATGATGAGAAATCACCATCTTTTCACGTGACTTTATCACGTGGTTACTTCCATTGCTTTGGTTGTGGCAAAGGTGGAGATGTAATCAAATTTTTGATGGATATCGAACATATTGCTTTTGTTGAAGCTGTAGAGAAACTTGCAGCACGAATTGGTTATCAACTTAACTATGAAGGCGGCAAATCTAGTGATTACAAACCAGGACTTAAAAGTCGCCTAATTGCTGCAAATGAAGCTGCTCAAAAATATTATGCCGAACAATTGAATTCACCCGCAGCCCAAGTTGGTCGTGATTTTCTTCTTCAAAGAGGATTTGATAGAGCTGCATGTGAAAGTTTTGGAGTTGGCTATGCGCCTGATGAGTGGGATGCGCTTACAAAATATTTAAGAGGACAAGGCTTTACCGGAGAAGAACTCGAAATAGCAGGTTTATCAAAAGAGGGCCAGAAAGGAATGATTGATCGTTTTCGCAATCGTTTGATTTGGCCGATTAGAAATATTACTGGCGAAGTGGTCGGTTTTGGAGCGCGTAAATTATCTGAAGAAGATCAAGGCCCTAAATATTTGAACACTTCGGAAACCCCGATTTACAAAAAAAGCCAAGTGCTTTACGGACTTGATCGATCCAAAAAAGAGATTGCAGCAAAGCGCCAAGTAGTAGTTGTCGAAGGTTATACCGACGTTATGGCTGCGCATTTAGCAGGCGTAACTACTGCGGTTGCTACTTGCGGTACCGCCTTTGGTGATGACCACATCAAAGTTCTACGTAATTTATTGATGGATGATGATGCTTTTCGTGGAGAAGTTATTTTTACCTTTGACGGCGATGCTGCGGGTCAAAAAGCAGCGCTTCGAGCGTATGAAGATGATCAGAAATTTGTAACTCAAACATTTGTAGCTGTAGAAGCAAGCGGAATGGATCCATGCGAACTTCGACAAGCACATGGCGATGCAGCACTTCGCGACTTAATCGCGAGCCGAATTCCATTATTTGAATTTGCAATTCGCACTGAATTAAAGAAACATGATTTACAAAATGCAGAAGGGCGTGTAAATGCTCTGGCTGCGACAGCTCCTATGGTTGCTCGAATTAAGAATAAGGCGCTGCGTCCAGAATATGTTAAACAATTAGCGCTCTGGTTAGGAATGGATATAGACCCAGTTTTATCAGCAGTAACTCAAATTGCTGGTAAAAATACGATAGTTAAAAATGATTCTGTAGTTGGCAACTGGAGACCGGATCCAAAAGAACCAACATTAATTTTGGAGCGCGAAGTTTTGAAAGCAAAACTTCAAGTCCCTGCTTTAGTGACAGGATGGGGCGAACTACCTGCCAATTCATTTTCACATCCCGCATACCAAGCTATGCGAGGCGCCATCGAAGCAGGTGCAAAACTAGAAAATATTGAAAATGAAGAATTAAAATCTTTATTCACAGAATTATCAGTAGAACCAATTAAATCAGATGGCGAAATTTCAGATCGTTATGTGGAATCAATCGTGGCGCGTTTACATGAAGTTGCAATTTCAAGAACTATTGCAGATGCTAAATCTAAATTACAACGGGTAAATCCAAATGATGCTGAATACGAAGGTCTATTCACCGAATTAGTTGCATTGGAATCACAGCGACGAGCTTTACGTGAAAAGGCGCTAGGTTCTATATAAAATCCCTATAAATAGCCGATTTTTACCTAAGCAGGGCTTGTTGTAGAGTTTGCCCTCGCAGTATTCCCTGATAGCTCAATGGCAGAGCAGCCGGCTGTTAACCGGCAGGTTCTTGGTTCGAGTCCAAGTCAGGGAGCTTTTTTTAAGAATAAACCATTACTCTTTTTCCATGGCATTTCGTCCAAAATCTATCTCTGCATCATGGCGATCTCAGAGCCCGGCAACTCGTCTTCTTAGAGCTTGGCTTGGGATCACTTGGATTTATGGTGGTTGGGATAAGGCATCTGACCCAGGTTTTCTAGATCCAGGTGGAGCAACTTTTATTGGCGCCCAGATTCAAGCATTCTCAAAGAATTCACCTATTGGGTCATTCTTACTTCAATCTTATGAACATGCGGTCTTTTTAGGTTGGCTCACCATTTTTGGAGAATTTGCGGTAGGTATTGCAACGCTAATGTATGTAGTTCCAAGAATTTCTGCATTTGCCGGTTTCTCGATTTCAATTGGACTTTGGTTAACTGCCACATTTAATGTTCGACCATATTTTTATGGAAGCGATACTGCGTATGCAGTGATGTGGTTAGCCTATTTTTTAATTTTGCAAAGTGGTGTTAGCGGAAGAAGAGGTCTTGGAACATTGAGGTTTGATATTAATCGCCGAGGCATTATGCGCATCGGGGCAGTTGCAGGCATTTCCGGTGCATTCATGGGGCTAGGGCATCTATTTCCACGAAATGTATTGCCCATTGCAAAGGCAGCAAACAAACGCATTGTTGCGCTTAGTAAAGTTCCAGTTGGCGAGACCTTTAAATTCACTTCAGCGTCCGGTGCACCCGCGCTCTTATTTAGAACAAAAGCAGGAGTCTTCGCTTACAACCTGACTTGCACCCATCAAGGTTGCACTGTCGAATATGCCCCATCACTAAAGCAACTAAGATGCGCTTGCCACGGGGCAGCTTTTGATCCAATGAAGTCAGCCAAGGTCGTTGCCGGCCCCGCACCACGCCCACTTGAGAAGATTAAGGTCAAAATTGTCGGTAATAATATTGTCGAGATTTAACTTAATTCTCAGGAATTTTTTAGTTAAAAAAGGCATTCTCTGTACATGAATATTTTGAATAGCACAGCTACCAAAGTAGGCGTAGGTTTCGCGGCAGGCGCCCTCTTTGTGGGTGGAATTTCAAATGCCGCGCCATCAATTACCCCAGGTTCTAAGGCATGTGTTACTTCGACTAATGCGCTCTATCTTTCAAAAAATGGTGTTTGTGGAAATGGCCAAAAGGTAGTTTCGATTAGTGGTGATTCCATAGATGTATCTGCAATTGCCGCTACTGCTGGCCCAAGCGTAGTTTCTCTTGAAGTAGCAACTGCTAACGGTTCAGGTTCTGGTTCAGGTTGGGTTTATAAATCAAGTGCGCTTTCAACTTTTATTGTTACCAATAATCACGTAGTCCAAGATTTCGCCCTAAGCTCATCTGGAAGGCTAATTGTTGAATTAAATAATGGGGATCAATTTCCAGCAACAATAGTAGGTAGAGATAGCAATTACGATTTAGCAGTAGTCAAAATTGCCAAAGGAAATCTGCCAGAATTAACTCTCGGCGATTCCACCAAACTTGTTGTCGGTGATCCGGTGGTAGCAATTGGTTCTCCACTTGGCTTAGCTTCAACAGTAACTAGCGGAATTATCTCTGCTTTAAATCGTCCAGTTACGACAGGTTCATATGGTCAAGAGAGCTATGTGAATGCAATACAAACAGATGCCGCAATCAACCCAGGAAATTCTGGTGGCGCACTTCTTGACGGTAGCGGTCGAATTATTGGAATCAATTCTGCGATTGCAACATTATCTAGCGGAACTTCTGGATCGATTGGTCTTGGCTTTTCAATTCCAATTACCGAAGCCAAACGAACCATTGACGAATTAATCAATACCGGAAAATCAACTAGACCAGTACTAGGTATTTTCTTTGACACTACTTACACAGGTGTTGGCGCGAAGATAGCTAGATTAAGCACTGGCGAAGGTGCAGAGAAGGCAGGAATTCCGGCAGGTTCAATTATCAAATCAATCGATGGAGTTCGTATTACAGATGAGGTTTCAGCGATTGTAAAGATTCGCTCATATGCACCAGGTACAACTGTTAGCGTATTAGTAGAACTACCTACTGGCGGAACCAAGACATTTAGCGTGAAATTAGGTTCTGCACCAAGTAGTTAAGGTATTTTAATTAAACTCTAAAACTAACGAGAAAGCGCCATAGCCAACTTCGCTACACTAAGGCTATGGCGCTTTTTCGATTGCAAATAACCCTTCCTGATCGACCAGGTTCTTTAGGTGCGGTTGCCTCTGCGATTGGATTTGCTGGTGGAGATATCCGTGGCTTGGTTGTCGTAAAAAGTGAAGATGGCAAAGGCTATGACGATATTACAGTCGCTGTGCCAGGTAGCGACCCAACAGATTTAGTTCAAGTTTTAAGTGCAATTGGCGGGGTAGAAGTAATCTCTGTAATTCCAGTTAATTAAGTATTAACTCAGCGCCTTGCGAAGGCAAGCTTTCAAAAAATCTTGGAGCTTTAAAACCTTTATTTGCAAAGGCCGCTATTACTGCAGACTTAGTTTTTTCAATTTCAGTTTTTTTCACGAGCGCAATTGCACTTCCACCAAAACCGCCACCAACCATACGCGCACCTAAAGCGCCAGCTTCGATAGATGCTGCAACAGCAATATCAAGTTCCGGACAAGAAACATTGTAATCATCTCTAAGAGAGGCATGAGATTTATTTATAAGTTCTCCAACCAAAATGAAATCTTTATTTTCAAGCGCTGTTACGCACTGTAGTACGCGAGCAATTTCAGTAACTGCGTGTCGAGCTCGACGGTATTCGATTTCGGTTAATTTATTTTTTCCAGCCTCTAATTCTTCTAATGATAATTCGCGCATTGAATTGCCTAATTTAGTGGCGGCTGATTCGCAGGCTGCGCGACGTTCGGCATATCCACCATCAACTAAAGAATGATGTGCCTGCGTATCAACTATCAAAAGCTCTAAATTGCTTTCTGCTAAATCCATTTTGACTAATTTGGTAGATAAATCTCGACAATCAAGAAGAAGAGCATGACCGGCTTTGCCCATAAGTGAAATCGATTGATCCATAATGCCGCAAGGAACACCTACGTAATCATTTTCTGCCCTTTGGGTAGCTCTGGCTAAATCCTTTAAATTTAAATTCAAATTAAATAGCGCATTCAACGCAGTTGCTATGCTGCATTCAAGGGCTGCAGATGAAGAGAGTCCAGCACCTAAAGGCACTTTCCCATCGACATAAATATCTAATCCTTCCTTGATGCCTAGAACCCAAATTACTCCAAGCGGATAACGCTCCCACTTGCCCTCAGATTTTGGCTTTAGATCCGCAATTGAAGTTTCGAATATTGCAGCATTTCTTTGTGCTGAAGCTAATCTGATTTTTTGATCAGAGCGTTTCTTTATAGAAACCGTTGTTCTGCTTGAAATTGCAAAAGGAAGAACAAACCCATCTGAATAATCTACGTGTTCGCCAATTAAATTTACTCTACCTGGCGCAGCTGCGATTACATCTGGTTCAGTTCCAAAAACCGATTTAAAGGTCATTTAATTGAATTCCATGTATCTAAAACCATCTGATCAATTCCACGTTTAGGCTGCCAATCTAAATAGCTTTTTGCTTTTGAAATATCTGCAATTAATATCGCAGGGTCGCCTGCTCTACGTTGACTTTCAATGGCCGGAATTTTGTGCCCAACCGCTTTCTCAGCTGACGCAATAACCTGTTTTACTGAGTAGCCATCCCCGGAACCTAAATTAATAATTTCGTGCTTATTTTCTGGCAGAGTTTCCAAAGCTTTAATATGCGCCTCAATTAAATCAATCACATGTATGTAATCTCTGATGCAAGTACCATCTTCAGTCGGCCAATCAACTCCAAATATCTTTACCGGAGCATCATTTGTTGCTTTCAAAATATTAGGAATTAAATGTGTTTCTGGATTATGTCTTTCAGCTAACCAGCCATTTGCACTTTGCAAGGCACCAGCAACATTGAAGTATCTAAGTGAAATTGCTGAGAATCCAGATGCGGCCACCATTCGATCAATTTCAAGTTTTGTTGCGCCATAGGGGTTTTTTGGTGCCGGTTCATCGTTTTCAGAGATTGGTACGCGCTCAGGTTCGCCGTAGGTAGCAGCGGTAGAGGAGAGCACTATCTTCCTGATGCCATGTTCTTTCATCTTTGAAAAAAGAGCTTTAGATCCGCCAACATTTACTTCTTCATATAAATCAGGTTTCTCAACTGATTCGCCTACCAAAGATTTAGCTGCGAAATGCATTACCGCATCGCAGCCTGCAAGTGCTTCATCTAAATCTTGGTTGGATAGAAGAGAACCTTTAATAAATTTAGCCTGAGGTGGAATCACATCAGAATGACCTGTGCTCAAGTCATCTAATACAGTTACTTCATATCCAGCATCTAATAACATGGCGACGGCAGTTGCGCCAATATATCCCGCGCCGCCAGTAACCAGAATTCTCAAAGTTTAACCTCACGCAATTGGGCTGCTGATTGTTCGGGAGTTACATCCATAATAAAAGCACCCATTGCAGATTCAGAACCCGCAAGATATTTCAATTTACCTGGCGCACGTCTTACAGATGTAATTTGCCAATGGAGTCTTAAAAGATCTCTGCCTTCTCGAACTGGAGCTTGATGCCATGCAGCGATATAAGCCATTGGTACGCCATAAACACCATCTAGGCGCTTCATAACTTCAAGAGCAATTTTAGGATATGAATCGCACTGCTCGATGGTTAGCTCCGTTAAGTCAGCAACTGGCGCAACTGGCGCAACATGAATTTCATATGGATAGCGGGCTGCGTAAGGAACATAAGCAATCCAATGTTCATTTTGGCAAACTATTCGAACTTTATCTGCGATTTCTCGTTTTACAATTTCATCAAACAGCACTCGACCAAATTCATGTTTGTAGCGTTTGGCAGCTGCCAACATTTTTTCAACACGAGGTGGCAGATACGAATAAGCATAAATTTGACCATGCGGATGATGCAGAGTTACACCAATTTCCTCGCCTCGGTTTTCAAAAGGGGCAATATGGCGGATATAAGGCTCTTTTGAGAGCTCATTGGTGCGATCTCGCCAAGCTTCTAGCAAAGTTCGTACCTGCGTAACCGTTAGATCGCAGAAAGATTGACCATGATCTGAATTGAAAACTATAACTTCACACTTACCAATTGCTTTACCTTCATCAGTTTCTGGTCCTGCATAATCCGGTAGCGCGTTATCACCCAAAGGTGGCCTAAGTGAGGGCGATTTATTATCAAAAACCACTACTTCATAATCAGCTTCAGGTATCTCTGTCAACAACTTATCATTTGTAGTGGGGCAGAGCGGGCAGAGCTCTTTAGGTGGCAAGAAGATTCGATTCTGGCGATGTGCGGAAATTGCAATCCACTCATTTACTAATGGATCAAAACGAAGCTCACCAATACCAGGTTGCTCTTCTTTTGGTCTTTTGTCGACTGCTTTGCGTTCGGTTGCTTTGCTGTCGTAGTAGCGGATTGTTCTGCCATCCGACATTTCACGATCAGTTCTTATTACACCGCGCAGTTCCATAGAAGGCTATCTTACTGGCTCAGTTCAGTTAATGCGAAAGTTCGTGTAACAGCCTTTTGCCATTTATCAAAGCCTGATTTTCGGGAGAGCTCATCACTCTGACATTTCCATGTATTTTCTTTGCGCCAAATTTTCTTAATTTGTTCGGTATTTTTCCAAACCCCAACAGCTAATCCCGCAGCAAATGCTGCGCCTAGCGCAGTTGTTTCAGTAATAACTGGTTTGACTATATCAATCCCCATGATGTCCGATTGCATTTGCATACAGAGTTTGTTGTTAGTAATTCCACCATCAACACGCATCTCTTTCAATTTAATTCCAGAATCAGCTTCCATGGCATCAATGACCTCTTTAGTCTGAAAACAAATCGCTTCAAGCGCAGCTCTGGCAATATGTGCTTTGGTATTTGCTCTTGTTAATCCAATGATTACGCCTCGAGCATCACTTCGCCAATAAGGCGCGAAAAGCCCTGAAAATGCCGGGACAAAATAAACTCCGCCATTATCCGGAACAGATGAAGCCAAAGTTTCCACTTCTGCTGAGGAATTAATAATTCCTAACTGATCTCTAAGCCATTGAATTGCAGATCCTGTAACCGCAACTGAACCTTCTAAAGCGTATTGGACTGGAGAACTACCCAATTTATATAGCACAGTAGTTATTAAGCCATTTTTTGATCTAACTAGATTCGAACCTGTGCTAATTAATGCAAAGTTTCCTGTGCCATAAGTTGTTTTAGATTCGCCTTTTTCAAAGCAGGTTTGCCCAACCATGGCAGCTTGTTGGTCACCAAGTATCGCTGATACTGGAATTCCGTCAGAGGTTTTACCAAAGATTTCTGATGAAGATCTAATCTCAGGCAACCAAGCTCGATTAATTTCAAAAATAGCCAGAAGTTCGTCATCCCAATCTAGAGTCTCTAAATTCATAAGTTGGGTTCGAGATGCGTTAGTGACATCAGTTGCAAATTCACCCGTTAGATTGAAAAGTAGCCAAGAATCAATAGTTCCGAATGCTAAGTTGCTATTATCTATAATTTTATTTTTTAGCAACCAATTCATCTTACTTGCAGAGAAGTAAGGCGCTATCGGAGTGCCACTCTTTTTGGTAATGAGCGCTTTGTTGCTCTCTGAAAATTTTTCTAAATAGTCGGCGGTACGCGTATCCTGCCAAACAATGGCATTTGCTAGTGGTTTACCAGATTTTCTGTCCCAGGCGACAACGGTTTCTCGTTGATTAGTGATACCTATTGCAGATAAATCGCTCCTCTTTAAATTAGCTTTTGAAAGGGCACCTGAAATTACTTTTAAGGTATTAAGCCAAATTTCTTCAGCATCATGTTCGACCCAACCGGGATTTGGCAAAATCTGCTTATGTTCAATCTGTTCTTGCCCAACAATCTCACCTAATTCGTTAAAAATGATAAATCGAGTACTAGTTGTGCCTTGATCTAGGCTTCCAATGAAAATCACATAGGAACTTTACTTAACTAACGATAAGATTGGCGAGTAATGTTTGATTCAAGCCTAAATCCTGATCAGAGAGCGGAAGACCTTTCCCGCCTCGCCAAAGAACATTTTGATGTACTCGTAATCGGCGGTGGAATTAACGGAGTTGGTGTTGCGCTAGATGCCGTTACCAGAGGGTTGACTGTCGCATTAGTTGAAAGTGATGATTTCGCATCAGGTACTTCAAGCCGCTCTAGTAAATTGATTCACGGGGGGCTTAGATATTTAGAGCAATACGATTTTAAATTGGTTCGCGAAGCCCTTCACGAACGCGAACTTTTAGTTTCATCTTTGGCGCCGCACTTGGTAAAGCCGGTAGCTTTTCTTTACCCGTTGCATGAAAAAGTTAAGGAACGCACTTATGTAGGTGCTGGACTAGCGCTATACGACGCGCTACGTGGATTTAAAAGAGCACTTCCGGGACATAAGCACCTTTCGCAGAAAACTATCTCTGAAATTGCTCCAAGTTTGCGTACAGATGTAGTAACCGGAGCGATTCGATATTTTGATGCACAAGTTGACGATGCTCGACACACCATGATGATTGCTCGAACCGCAAAACGTCATGGTGCAGCAATTATCACCCATGCAAAAGTTGACTCTTTGATTAAAAAAGGCAAACGCGTAACTGGTGCAGTAGTTGCAGATTTGAATTCAAAGAAGAAAATTAATGTAAAAGCCTCTACGGTAATTATGTGTGCAGGTGTGTGGAGCGATCAACTACATAAGAGCTTTGGGATAGAACCTGGTTACGAAGTAAAGATGAGCAAAGGCGTTCATATAACGCTTCCTGGTAATGCCATAAAAGCCGACGAAGGAATTATTATCAAGACTGCGGTATCAGTGCTTTTCATTATTCCGTGGAAAGATCAGTGGATGATCGGTACTACCGACACAGAGTATCTGGGTGATCCAAACTCACCATTGGCCGATAGATCAGATGTTCAGTACATTATTGAACAAGCAAATCGGGTGCTATCCCCACGAATCAGCTCCGAACAAGTAATTGGTGTTTTTGCAGGATTGCGTCCGTTAGTTGCAAATAAAAAAGATGTGGAGACCACAAAGCTTTCTCGCGAACACACTGTAGATAGACCAGTCCCTGGTTTTGTCAGTTTAGCTGGCGGCAAATACACGACTTATCGCGTAATGGCAAAAGATGCTGTAGATATGGCGACTAATGACATTACAAAATTAACTAGCGAAAGCATTACATCTAAATTACCTATCATTGGCGCTGATGGATATTGGGCTCTTACTCAGCAAGTGGATGCACTAGCTGCTCGATATAATTTAAAAACTGAAACAATTGTTCATCTACTAAATCGATATGGATCTGACATTAGCGATTTACTTGAATTGATTTCAGAAGATCGCAAATTAGCAACTCCAGTCACAAGAGATTTGCCTTATTTAAAGGCGGAAATTGTTTATGCAGTAATTGCCGAAGGCGCTCAAACAGTTGCTGATGTTATGGAGCGCAGGACTCGCATCTGGTTTGAAGCTCCAAATTTTGGAATGGATCTAGCTCAGAGCATTGCAGATTTAATGGCTTCTTACTTGGGTTGGAAAGCGCCACAGAAGAAAGCTTCAGTAGCAGAATATATAAAGCTAGTTGAAAGTGCCAAAAAATCAGCAGCTAAATTAACCAAGAACTAATTAAACAGTTTTAATTAATAATCTGACCACGGCAAGAATCTGCGGTAACTTTTGTAGAGGTGCCTGGTTTAGGACTTGGCGAAACTGTTGTAGTGGGCTTTTCACCTTGTGCAATAGTTAATTCGATTGGGATTATTGCTTTGGCATGAGTACCGGAATTATCTATAAACTGAAGTGAAGCGCTCCATATTCCAACCGGTATCCCTTTAACAGTTAATTTGAAAGATCCGCTCTTTGCTCGGACCGCGCTTTGGTCAAGCAGAATGCTCTTATCGGGTAGCACCAATTTCACCGTGCCCGTTACAACAGGTAGTCCACTTGGACGTAAAACATTTAATTGAAAAGTCGCGGGCTTGTCGCTAGTTGAATATGAGGCCGAATCCAGTTGCATACTTGAAGGTTCGTTGATTGGCATCATGTCAGCAATCTGTGGAATCCAGTTTCCTTTGGTTAGTTCTAGAAAAGAATTAATATCTCCACGATAAACGTTTAAATCCAATCTTCCGCTCGGTACCCCATATTTCTTTCCTATACCGCAAGATGTATATTGCCAAACAACCCATTCAGAAGTGCAACTTGAATTTGTCCATGAGTGCACATAACAACCACTGAGTTTCTGTCCTGGTTGGCCAAGTGGATCAGCAGGATTAATTCCATAGTGTGCTTGCCAAAGCGGGTACTTATTTAGTTCGGAGTTTCGAACCATTGCATTCTCTAAGAATTGCGAATAGGAATAGAGCATCGGAGTTCTGCCTGTTGCATCTTTAACAGCAGATAACCATGTAGTTGCAAATAAAGTCACTAATTTTTTTGAAGTGTATTTCGTACATTTAGTGCCACTATATTGAATGCAATTATTTTCTAAATCTAAAGCATAAGGAAGAGTGCGCTCGTTATATCCACCAACTGACGCTAGTCTCCAAATTGCCTTCTGCGCCTGAGTGCGTGCTTCAGTTATGACTGTTTCAGGATCAGTCGAATTCGGTAAATAGGCATAATGATAGAAACCTGTGTATAGACCTGCAGCTTGTGCACCGTCCATGTCGATTGATAACCATTTACGCGCATCGATATCTGATTTATCTTTACCATCGGATGCTTTAATCATCACAAAGCGAACTCCAGCTTTATACATCTTTGCAAAATCAATTAATTTGTCGCCTGGATGTTGCCAGCGACTTATATCTACACCATGTATGCGTCCGCCAGGACCTGCAAGCTCAATCATTGAAGTTGGGTCTGATTGAGTAATTGCGGTTTCG
Source organism: Actinomycetota bacterium (assembly GCA_041165905.1). Lineage (GTDB taxonomy): Bacteria > Actinomycetota > Actinomycetes > Nanopelagicales > Nanopelagicaceae > ZLKRG08. The sequence continues at coordinate 4,081 of JBEAMP010000106.1, read as the reverse complement.
GGGTCAATTGTAAATTTACGTTGATTGGAATAGACAGACCCAGCTACAGCTCGATAGGTCGCAGAACCTGCAAGTGCAGTAGAAACTACTTCAATTTTCCAAGAACCGCTGGATTTAGTTTTCGCACCTAGAGAAGTATTAGTCCAATTACCTTTTAAATTAACTTGAATTCGGACTTGTACATTATTTCGGGCCGGCTTCAATATTCCGTACAACGTGACTCTGGATTCTCCAATTGTAGGAGTCTTCGTGATGGTTAAAGAGAGTTTACTAGCAGCGTTAGCTCCTTCGATTCCAATTAGTAAAAGCGAAAGCGAGAGCAAACCAAAAATGAGTTTCTTCACCAACTAATCTCCAAGTCCGAACCTGTGATTTCCTTGATAACTTCAGTGAGCATAGGGGCAAATTTGGTGCGTGAATCTAAATATGAATGATCGCCTGAAAATTTCTCTGAATCTGAAAAATCAAGGTGGAGTAAATTTCCGTCAAGCTTTGAAAGGCGTGCATCAAAAAAGGTTAGCCAGGCAACCCGATTGCGCGCTTCGAGGGCAAAGAGAACTTCACTCCACTGACTTTTAAGCTGATTTAACTCCACGAGTTAAATCTATCTTAAGAGATTACTTATGACCGTTAATTAGCTCGTAATATGAGTTTAGAAGCCGAACCCTGGAATTATGTTTTCGATCATAAGGTATACCCAGAGTCAAAGCGATTCGTGCCAGCATCTGTTCCACAGATTTTTCTGAAACAAATCTCATCTTCGCAATTTCAGAATTTGCATTTCCCTCTGCCATCATTCGAAAAGTCTCAATTTGCATATCAGAAAGTAATTCGCAGGTATGAAAATCAGGTTCGCAGTCGGTGTACTTTGGCGCCTTGAGAATTGAATTTTTCAAATTATCTAAATCTGAATGACCCATTAATTTCGAAACTATTGTTCCTTTTGGTAAATCTGATTTTTCGATCCCAAATAAACGGAGATCTTCACTTCTTGTTGCAATTACGATGCCCATTTTAGGAAAGAGCTTTCTTAGCGATTTAGCCAAGTCAATAGCTTTTAGATGACCTCTTTCAATTAGCAAAACCACAACTTCAGGTCTATGTTGTGAAATTTGATTAAAGGCAGTGAATTCATTGTCAATTTCGCCGATAATATCTAAGCCAAGCATTGATAATGAGTTTGCCAGTAAGATATTTGTGAAACCATCTTCACCATAAATAAAAGTTCTTAAACTCATATTTATATTTTGAGTTGTGAGCTTAATGTGAGGAAAGTGGGGTAGCCCTACTTGGAAAGCTTGGAAACAACCTGTGTTATCTGGTCAATCATTTTTTGTGCGTCAATTGGACCATTAGATGAGTGCTTTGCTGACTGGGCATGTATAAAAGAAGCGGTAGCACCCAGTTCGATTAGATTGTCTTTGGTTACCGATTTGTGATTTAAAGCTATTAGCGCACCCAGTAAACCGGCAAGTAAATCACCAGTGCCGGCTGTGGCCAGCCAACTAGTAGCGGCAGGCAATTGAATTACCCGATGCTCATTGGCAACCACTGTTTGATGTCCCTTGAGCAATACTGTGACTTTAAATTTTCGAGCTGCATCTAATGCATAGAAAATGGGATCAGCAATAATTTGGGCGGAAGATTCTTTTAATAGCTCTGCTAATTCACCTGCATGTGGTGTGATTATTGTTGGAGATTTACTACTTCCTGTTAAATAGAGCGCTCCAGCGTCTAATACTTTTGGTAGATCTGTTCGATTGGCCATTTCCATCGTGAATTTTCTCAGCAGTGATTTTCTTGCAGGTATTCCACTGCCCAAGAGATAAGCATCAACTCCACCAGTTTGTATTACAACTTCAGGTCGGTTTTGTATAACGGCACGTTTTACAGATTCTGGCCCAAAGTATCTAACCATGCCAATTCCAACAGCTAAAGCTGCCGAGGTAGTTAGAAGTGCGGCACCTGGATATTGCTTTGACCCTGTTACGCAACCCAGAACTCCACGACGATACTTATGATCACTGGCCTTTGGTTTAGGTAAATACTGACTGCTCTTAGCTGCACTCCAAGTTTCAAGTTTCATTGAAAAATAATTACCACGTTCATGGAATCATGATGAGCACTTGATTCATCATAGACATAAACTTTCTCCATAAATGAAATTCGAACTTGATGCGAAGTAAGAAATTCGAGAAATCTTTGCTGGTGAAAAAATTTTTCGTTAACTGCTATAACAAAAAATCCATCTTCTTTAATAAGTGGGAATAGATTTAAGAGAGTCTCTGGTCCAAGATGTCCATGAGTAAAAGTCCCGATAGTTACCAAAGCATCATATGGAGCGGCAATATTCTCTACAGATTTGGTCAAATCTCTTTCATATAAATTCCGATAAATTTTCTTCTTTGATGCTTCAGCCAACATCTCAGGTGAGATGTCTATGCCGTCAATTATTAAACCAGGACGAAGTTTTGAAAGGTATTGGCCCACCAGACCAGTACCTGTACCAATATCGACAACTGTATTTAAATCAGGGAGATGGGCATCAAATAGTTCAGCGATTACTTTGGGGTGTTGATAACCTTGATTAGCCACAAAATCTGATTCGTATGTCGCTGCCCATTTCGCATATAGATTTTTATTATCTTGAGGCGTTTTTAACGAATAAGCATCATCTAGACCGATTTCCATTACTAACTCTTTATCTTCGAGCCTGTTGGATCATATAGTGGAGTCGAAGCGACTTTGCCCGAAATCCATTCTCCGAAGAATTCCACATCAAGAGTTGTACCTGGTTTTGAGTATTCTGTCGGTATATAGGCATAACCAATAGCTTTGTTAATTGTGTAGCCCTGTCCACCAGATTTAATTCTACCTATTACATTGTTTCCAACTTTAATTGGTTCACTACCAATCGGTACTTGACGTATATCGTCGAAAGTTATCGCAACTAATTTACGTTTTGGATCAGTTAAATTTTTCAGGGCAGTAGCACCGTAAAAGTTCTGCTTTTTCTTGGAAATTGCAAAACCTAACCCTGCTTCGTAAGGGTTATTTTCTGTATTTATTTCGCCGCCCCAAGCTAGATAACCTTTTTCGAGTCTTAGTGATTCGATAGTTCTATATCCGCAAGGAAACCCGCCAGCTTCGAATAGTAGTTTCCAGATTTCTAGAGCATGTTCAACGGGAATGTAAAGTTCCCAACCCAATTCTCCAACGTATGTAATTCGGGTGGCTCTAATATTAACTCCGTTTATAGCAATTTCTTTTGAGTGCATAAACGGAAATAAATCATTACTCAAATCTGCAGAAGTTAATCCTTGCAGAATCTCACGTGCTTTAGGTCCCCATATCCCGAAAATTGCTAATTTTTCCGTTATATCTTCAATTGAGACATCTTCAAAACCATTCTCTCTTCGCAATTTTTTTAGCCAGCCAGCATCATGATGTGCAAATGCAGTGCCAGTTACGATTAAGAATTTATCCTCTGCGGTTTGGGTAACGGTGAAATCTCCTTCGATTCCACCTTTTGAATTCAAAGCCTGGGTGTAGATCGCACGTCCTGTTCCACGAACTACATCATTTGCGCAAACGAATTCTAAGAATTCACCTGCACGCGGACCACTGACTTCAATCTTTGCAAAACTGGATTCATCGAAAATTCCTGCAGATTCACGTGTTGCTTTATGTTCAATTTGAACACTATTCGACCAATTTTTACCAGCCCAAGCAAATGGACGTATTTCATCACTCCCTACATGATTGCTGTAAAAGTTAACGCGTTCCCAGGAAGACTTCTCACCAAATACAGCCGAATTAGATTTGTGCCATTCATATGCGGGCGAAGTTTTATGTGGCCTACAAGTTTGACGTTCTTCGAGTGGGTAGTGAATATCGTAATACTGTTCGTAATTTTCTTGAATGCGATCTAAAGTGAAAGCTGGAGAGCGGTAGGAGGGACCAAATCGGCGAATATCCATATGCCACAAATCCATTGGCGGTTCATTGCCGACAATCCATTCGGCCATTACCTTTCCAATTCCACCGGCACCTGCAATTCCATGTGCACAGTAACCTGCAG
>JBEAMP010000105.1:0-5983 GCA_041165905.1 Actinomycetota bacterium | reverse complement strand
AGATTATCGGCGAAGCAACTCAAGATGTACTCGAGTATCGTCAATGGCTAAATGGAGTCATGGAAGAAGCCGGCAGACTCTATAAAATTCAAACTCAATCTTTAGATGCTGCACAAGAAGCGATTCATGCAAGCCGAAATCGTCTGGAAAGCGCATACAGCAGGCTGGCAGAATTGCGCAGTAACGTACTTGAGAACATTAAAGAAGATGGCAGATTAGTCACAAGCCAACCAATTCGAGTAAAGAGCGAACGTGCAAAACCTGCACTCTCTGCTCCAAAGAAGAAGCCGGCTAAGAAATCTGCAGCTGCTAAAAAGAAAAAGTAGTTAATGACAGCCCCGAAAGGGATTCGCTATATCCCCGCTATCGATGGCTTGCGTGCAATTGCCGTCATTGCGGTGCTGCTTTATCACCTTGGATTTAGTTGGATTCCCGGAGGCTTTTTAGGCGTAGACCTTTTCTTTGTTATATCGGGTTATGTAATTACCCGCCTATTACTTGATTCCATTCAAAGATCTGGTGGATTAGATCTTCGTGGCTTTTATGCAGGGCGAATTCGTCGCCTTCTTCCGCCGTTGCTATTTATGTTGGTTATTACCGCAATCTTTGTAGGAGTATGGGCGCCAGATTCAATGCGTCGATTTCTGACCGATGCTCCCTTTGCTTTAACTGGACTAATGAACTGGTGGTTAGTATTTAAAGAGCAAGATTATTTTGAAAGTTTTGGCAGACCACCACTATTACAACACACTTGGTCATTAGGTGTGGAGGCCCAGTACTACTTAGTTTGGCCTTTGATTCTACTTTTTGTATTAAAAGTTTTTGGCAAAAAAGTTATTCCGACTGCAGCTTTAGCAATCGCTACTTTCTCTGGAATTGCCCTATTTCTAGCTTCAGTTCGTGCGGATATTTCGGCTACACAAGATATTAGCCACGTTTATTTCGGTACTGATACTCACTCAATTGGTCTATTTCTTGGATCAGCCTTAGCGGTCAGTTGGATTCCACAAAACTTAAGAATAAATATTGAAAAACGTGCACAAGACTTTATTGATTTTATCGGCGTCTTCGGCCTGCTTGGAATTCTTGCTTCCTTCTTATTTATTCAAGAGGCAGATCCAACTGCTTATCGAATTGCATTTCCTTTAGTTGGAATTTTTGGAAGTGCAATCATTATGTCGATTGTGCACCCAGCTTCAAGATGTGCACCATTATTGCAACATCCATTCTTAGTTTGGATTGGTGAAAGATCCTATGCGATTTACCTTTGGCATTGGATTGTCTTTCAAGTAACTAGACCTGCCCAAGATTTAACAGGCTCTACTTGGGCTCTCTATTTATTCCGTATTTTGGTGGTCTTTGCTCTTGCAGATATCTCTCAAAGATGGATTGAAGTTCCGGTGCGAAATGGCGCAATCTCAAATTGGTTGCGAGGTATGAAATATCGAACCAAAGAGGTTCAGCGACGACAAAAAGCTACAGCTGGATTAACAGTTCTGGCTCTAATTGCAACAATCACCGTCGTAAGCAATAATGCAATCACAATCGCAGATAAAAATAATGCCGTTGTAAAGCAAATGTTTAAAGATGATCAAGTTGCCACAATCAGCAAAATAGATGGACTTTGGGTAGTTGGAGACTCAGTAATTCTTGGGATTAGAAATGAGCTCGAGTCTAGAGAACACATTGGGTTAATCAATGCTCGAGTTGGACGTCAAGCAGGGGAATTACTCGAAATAATCAAAAAAGATAAAGCCAAAATGCAGGGCATGAAGACTGTAATCAACTTAGGAAATAACAACAGGCTGGTTGATTCTGAAGTCGCAGAAATCTTTTTTGAACTTAAAGATCAACCATTAGTGGTTGTAGTTAATACTGCCGTGCCCAGAACTTGGAGAGATGAGAATAATCAAATAATTCAACGTGAGTCGATGAATTATCCAAATATAAAAATTGCTGATTGGGCTTTAAAATCAGAAAACCACCCGGAGTATTTTGCTCCGGATGGCGTTCATCTGATTCCTGCGGGTATCTCAGCCTATGTAGCTGAGATTATTAATTACTTATATTGACCTGGAAGTCCGAAAACTTTTCCTTCAGCTTTCTGCCCATCAACATAAACTGCTGAGATCTTAAATGACATCCAGCCTTCTGTATCGCTCTTTGTGATGTCATATTCAGTAACGTCAGTGCCAACCATAGCTACTTCGCTGAATTCTCCACCATTAGATGAGAATTCAATGCTGTAACCCTTCAGGCCTTCTGCTGCAGTTGTCTGATCCCAGAAAATTGTTGCTCCGTCTGCTGTGTAATGTGCAACGATTCCAAGTGGGGCTGCAGTAGTTGAAACAGTTGCAGATGTTGATTCTGTTGGAGTTGCTTCTGCAGTTGGTGATGTTGTTTCAGTAGGTGTAGCAGTTTCGTTTGATTCAGATCCATTTGATAAAACAATTGCACCAAGTGCAAGAATTCCAATTACAACTGCAAGTACTACGCGATTTGAACCACCTTGCTTCTTTGCAGGTGCCGCTGCTTTCGCCGCTGCAACAGGCGCTGCAACAGGCGCTGCACTAGTTACTGCTACTGCTGGAGTAGAAACTTTCTTTGCAGGAGCTTTCTTAGCAACTTTCTTTGCTGCTGCTTTCTTAACAACTTTTTTAACGGGAGCTTTCTTAGCAACCTTCTTAACTGCAGCTTTCTTGGCAGATGCCTTCTTAACAACTTTCTTAGCAGGTGCCTTCTTTGCTGCTTTCTTAGCAGGCGCTTTCTTCGCGGCCTTCTTTGCAACTTTCTTTGTAGCCACTTAAATCTCCTAATTGCTGGCTTGAAATAATGGTTGAATTTTAGCCGATTATGTAAGGTGCAATCGCGCGCATCGCTTTACCTCGATGGCTAATTGCATCTTTTTCTTCAGCAGAGAGCTCCGCAGAAGAGCAATTTAAGCCTTCTGGCTGGAAAAGTGGGTCATATCCAAAGCCTCCGGAACCTTTGCTTTGGTGAAGGATCTTCCCGTAAAAACGACCTTCTTCCACTCTTTCAAATCCGTCAGGGCGAACATAAGCTGCAACGCAGATGAAATATGCACCTCTACTCTCATCCGGCACATTTGCCATCTCTGCAAGTAATTTTTCATTATTCGCAGTATCTCCCTGACCCGAATAACGTGCCGAATAAAGACCTGGCGCCCCGCCTAAGGCATCTACACATATTCCGCTGTCATCTGCAATCGCTGGCAAACCAGTTAGTTTGCAGATTGTTCTCGCCTTTAAAAGTGAGTTTTCCTCAAAAGTTTTTCCAGTTTCCTCAATATCTCCAATTTCTGGAAATTCATCTAAGCCAACAACTTCTAAGTGGGTAGCCCCTAAATCACTGAGAATTCGTCGAAACTCAATAACTTTTCCAGAATTTTTGGTTGCTAAAACTAATTTCATGAAAGAGATTTGATTTGAAGTTCTGAAAGCGTATGACAGCCTTCTACAGCCAAATCAAGAAGTGAATTAAGTAAATTACGATCAAAAGGTTCGCCTTCAGCAGTGCCTTGAACTTCAATAAACTTTCCAGACCCTGAAATAACCACATTCATATCAGTTTCCGCTCGAACATCTTCTTCATAACAGAGATCGAGCATTGGCTTTCCGTCAATGATTCCTACTGAAACTGCTGCGACTGATTCTTTTAACACTTTTGCATCAGCTTTTACGTGACCATTCGCTTTTGCCCAAGCAATCGCATCCGCAAGTGCAACATAAGCGCCGGTGATAGCTGCAGTTCTGGTTCCGCCATCTGCCTGCAAAACATCGCAGTCGAGAACAATTGTGTTCTCTCCTAACGCATGATTGTCAATTACTGCGCGAAGTGAACGGCCGATTAATCTAGAAATTTCTTGGGTGCGTCCGCCTAACTTTCCTTTCACGCTTTCGCGATCAGAGCGGGTATGGGTGGCACGCGGAAGCATTGAATATTCTGACGTAACCCAGCCTTTGCCAGAATCTTTTAACCAACGTGGAACGCCTGGGGTAAATGATGCAACGCACAAAACTCTGGTGTTACCGAATTCAACAATGACTGAACCTTCTGCGTTGTTTAGCCAATTGCGCGTAAATTTAATTTCACGTAATTGATTATTACTTCGGCCATCATTTCTTGTCATTAGAGCTCCCTCAAAGTTCCTGGTGTTGAACTTTTGTTACTTCTGGTCCCAAGAAACGTCGGGCCAAAACTTCGAATTGATGAGAATCGCCTGTTGCTAAAAATTCGTGGCTAGGAGCGCTATTTGAATTTTCTCTCAACAGATTCTTTTCGACTAAAACTCTGTATAAATCTTTAGCGGTCTCTTCAGCTGATGAAACAAGCGTTACGCCCTCACCCATTACATAAGAAATCACACCGGTTAGCAATGGATAGTGCGTGCAACCTAAAACCAAAGTATCTACTTTCGCATCAATCATAGGCGATAAATATTCACGCGCAATCGCAGTTATCTCTGCGCCGGTAGTCTCACCACGTTCGACATATTCAACAAATCTTGGACATGCTTTAGAGGTGATTTGTAATTGTGGTGCTGCAGCAAATGCATCTAAATATGATCCTGAATCGATAGTGGCATTAGTGCCAATTACGCCTACTTTTCCTGAGCGAGTCGCAGCGACTGCCCTTCGGGCAGCCGGTTGAATAACTTCAATTATTGGTACTTGAAATCTTTCGCGAGCATCACGAAGCATTGCTGAACTTGCAGTATTGCAAGCGATAACAATTGCTTTGCAACCGCGCTTGACCAAGAACTCGATGATTTCTAAAGAAAATTCACGGACTTCCGCAATTTTTCGAGGACCATATGGACCTCGAGCGGTATCGCCAATGTAAATCGTTGACTCATTAGGTAATTGATCAATGATGGCTCGAGCAACTGTTAAGCCGCCTACGCCAGAGTCAAAAATTCCAATTGGTGAATTACTCACGCTAGAAATTGTATTAGACCTTTAGATACTTACGTAATGTGATAGCAGAAGCCAAAATTGATACAACTAAGCCGGTCAGCAATAGCCAAGCAGATGCAATCCAGACCTCTCCCCACCCAAAAAACTTAGTGAAGGTAAGTAATGGTGCAATTTTGCTATCAATTACCGATTTAATTCCCGCTAACAGACCGGTAGCCATCATCCAACCAACAAATGCTGAGAAGACGCCTTCTAGTAGAAACGGCAACTGAATAGACCAACTAGTTGCACCAACTAGTTTCATGACGTTGGTTTCGCGTCTACGATTAAACGCAGCAATGCGCAACGTATTACTAATAAGCAATGCCGCGGTTAATACTGAAGCTAATCCCACCGCGAGCGCGCCATCGCGTAGCACGCCTAGTAATTTAAAGAATTTATCAAGAATAGTTCGCTGGTCTTGTACTACGTCAACTCCTGGGCGGCCAGTGAAAGCAGAGACCACAACGTTGTACTGAGTTGGGTCTTTCAATTTAACTCTAAATGACTCAGGTAATTGGTCGGCAGTTACATTTTGAGCTATTGCGGAATCTTTGAAACGCTCTTTGAAATGCATGAACGCTTCTGCTTGAGATTCATAATAGACCTTATCTACTACTGGCAAAGCTTGTAGATCTTGCTGAATTGCAAGGCGCTGTTCTGAGGTGACCACACCAGTTGAGCATGATGCTGATTCAGATAGAGAGCTACACAAGAAAACAGAAACTTCAATTTTGTCGTACCAGTAATCTTTCATTGCTTTAACTTGAGCGTTTGAAAGTAACCCAATACCTAGAAGGCTTAGTGAAATTGCCGTTGTAACCATAACCGCAAAGGTCATTGTTGCATTTCGACGTAAGCCAATACCTACTTCGCTTGCAATAAATCGAGCGCGCATTTAATTACCCCGTGTATCCGTATACGCCACGTACTTGATCTCGAACTACGTGGCCCTGATCTAATTCGATAACTCGTTTGCGCATTTGATCCACAATTCCAGAATCGTG
>JBEAMP010000104.1:0-4135 GCA_041165905.1 Actinomycetota bacterium | reverse complement strand
ATCAATTTTCCAAATTTTTCCGTTTCTCGCGTTCTGAAATCGCAAATTCATTGGTTTCGACGTCATATTTGCGAAAAGTTGGCAGCAAAATCGCCAAAATCGCGACGAAAATGACGCACATGAAGCCGCCAGAAGTTACCGAAACCGATAATGAGGTAGCAGAGGCGACCATTGCTGCTCTAATTTGCCCAGTTAATGGTCCAATTGAGTAGGAGAGCATTTCAATTCCGGCCAACCTACCGCGCAGTTCGTCAGGGATTGTTTGGTTCCAAATTGCTGATCTAAATAATCCGCTGATCATGTCGGATGCACCTGCTGCTGCAAGGAAGAAGAGAACTAGCCAGATTGATTGGGTGAGGCCACTTAGCGCAATCGCCCCACCCCATCCAATCGCGGCCCAGATTATTGCTCGACCATGCCATCGGTAGTTTCCGACCCAACCCGATGTCAATGTAACTAACAAAGAGCCAACTGTCCCAGCGGCATAGAAGAGGCCAAGCGACCAATTTGCATCTAGTTGTTCGGCCCAAAATGGAAAGAGCGCATTTGGCATTGCAAAGAACATTGCAGCTAAATCAATTAAGTAAGTTCCGAGCAAATCTTTTCTACTAAGTGCATATCTAAGCCCTTCAAAAAGGGCGGAAATGGCTGGTTTTTGAAGTGTTTCATCAATATCAATTGGTGGCACATTTCTAACTCTTAATAAAAATATTAAAGAAATTAAATACGTTGCTCCATCTATTAAATAGCTAAGAGCAATTGGATTACTTGCAAGAAGTAGCCCACCAATAGTCGGGCCAAGAATTACACCAAGCTGCCAACGTAAACTCATCAGTGCATTTGCTGCAGGTAAATCATCATGGCTTACCAACCGGGGTAAAATCGCATTGGCACTAGGTCGCTGGATTCCATCCACTGCTGAAAAGAGCGCTGCCATAATGAAAATAGCGAGCACGCTAGGAGATGGCGCCAATGAGTTAAGAAAGAGCGCCAGGACAATAAAGAGCGCTGCCAATTCAGAGAAGAGAATTAACTTCTTTCGGTCATATCTATCTGCCAAAACTCCGCCGTAAAGCCCAAAGAGGATCAAGGGGATTAGCTCGGCAGCCCCGATTGCACCCACCGCTAGATAGGAGTTAGTTAGCTCTTTGATTTGAAAGGGTAGCGCGACCATTGTGATCATCGATCCGAAGAAGGAGATAAAGCCCGATAGCCAAAGCCTGCGAAAGTCGGGGTACTTCTTTAGGGGCGATAGATCTATCGCGTATTTACGCATGTAGCGATATTACTTAAAGCTTTCGCCATCAGATGGGAATGCACCACTTGCTACATCTTCAGCAAATTCTTTGGCACCATTTAAGAGTTCACTTCTGAGATTTCGATATGCACGGGCCAGCTTCGGTGAGTTTTTCGTCAATCCAAATGCATCGCTCCAGACCAAGACTTGAGCATCAGTTCCATTTCCGGCACCAATTCCGATAGTAGGAATAGCTAATTCTTTAGTTATTTGAATAGCTAAATCAGATGGAACCATCTCAAGCACAATTGCAAAAGCTCCTGCTGACTCGATTGCCTTTGCCGCTGCGATTAATGCTTCTGGATTTTCGCGACCTTGTACTCGAAAGCCACCTAATTGGTGGACGCTTTGAGGAGTAAGTCCGATATGGCCCATAACTGGAATCCCGCTACTTACTAACTTCTTGATCTGCTCTACGTGTGCGCCTTCGAGTTTTACCGCATGCGCACCTGCCTCTTTAAAGAATCTAATTGAGGTTGCGAGCGCTAATTCAGGGTTTGCTTCATAAGAGCCAAATGGCAGATCTGCCACAACTAGCGCCTGATTAACAGATCTAGATACAGCGCGAGTTAGGGGGATTAGCTCATCAATAGTTACAGGGATTGTGTTCTTCTCGCCAAGAAAGTTATTGCCAGCAGAGTCGCCAACTAAGAGCACAGGGATGCCAGCTTCGTCGAAAATTTCTGCCGTCATCTGCTCATAAGAGGTGAGCATTGCCCATTTTTGGCCGCGCTTTTTAAGGTCGGCTAAATCTTTTATCGTTGTCATAATCGCCTTTTTGCCTAGATGCAATCGGGTTGTCACCTGGCCTGGAAGTAAGGGTACTCTTGAATTATGAGCATCGGCAATCAAGCTGGCAATTTGCGAATCGCGCTCGCGCAGGTCAATCCGACTGTAGGCGACATTGAGGGCAATGCCGACTTGATTGCAACTCAGGCAGCGCTTGCTCATAAAGCTGGCGCCCAATTGTTGGTCTTTCCAGAGATGGTTTTAACTGGATACCCAGTAGAGGATTTAGCGCTACGCCAATCATTTAGAAATGCCAGTCGAATCGCAATATCTGAGTTAGCCAAACGAGTAGCAAATAGCGGCTTTGGCAATTTAGTTATGGTGGTCGGATACCTAGATCAGATAGATGGCGCTACCGACAAATTAGGGCAACCAGTAGGGGCGCCTCAGAATGCAATTGCAGTGATTCATAATGGTGAAATCAAAGCGCGCTATATAAAGCACCACCTTCCCAACTATGGCGTTTTCGATGAATTTCGAAATTTTGTTCCTGGTGAAAAATCAGTTGTAGTTAGAGTAAATGGAATTGATATAGGCCTTGCCATCTGCGAAGACATTTGGCAGAACCGTGGCCCTGTAGCGGAATTGGCAGAGCGCAAAGTTGGGTTGGTAGTTGTCCCTAATGGCTCTCCATACGAACGCAATAAAGATGATGTTCGTTTATCACTAGTCCAAAACCGCGCTCGCGGCTTTGACGCTGCTCTTTGCTACGTAAATATGACCGGTGGACAAGATGATTTGGTTTTCGACGGAGATTCAATTCTGGTCGATAAATCAGGTGAAGTATTGATGCGAACCAAACAGTTCGAAGATCAACTTGCGATTCACGATTTAACTCTGCCAATTGCAACTTCTAATCCAGATGTCGTAATCACAAATGAGAATCTGCCAGTTGAAGGCAAGATGTTAGGCGGTATTGCACCGCGAAAAGATGATTTAGCTGAGATTTGGGAAGCTCTTAAAGCGGGACTTAGAGATTATGTAAATAAGAATGGTTTTAAATCAGTCGTCCTTGGATTATCCGGAGGTATCGATTCGGCTTTGGTGGCATCGATTGCAGTTGATGCGCTTGGACCTGAAAATGTTTATGGAGTAGGGCTACCAAGTAAGTATTCATCTGATCATTCAATCTCTGATGCCGAAGATCTTGCCAAAAGAACTGGTCTTAATTGGCGCATTGTCCCAATCGAACCAATGGTTAATGAATTTGTAAGCAATTTGGGCCTTACCGGGTTAGCTGAAGAGAATGTTCAAGCGCGCGTACGTGGAACAACCTTGATGGGAATTTCAAACCAAGAGGGACACTTGGTACTTGCAACTGGCAATAAATCTGAGCTGGCAGTTGGCTATTCGACAATGTATGGCGATGCAGTTGGTGGTTTTGCGCCAATAAAAGATATTTATAAGACTCAAGTCTGGCAGCTTGCTCGTTGGCGAAATGAACTAGCAATTTATTTTGACCAAATTCCACCGATACCAGTTAATTCAATTGAAAAAGAACCATCTGCAGAACTTCGTCCAGATCAGAAAGATACTGATTCGCTTCCAGATTACTTACTTTTGGATCAGCTCTTGGTTAGATATGTAGATGGAGATGAAGGCGCTGCATCTTTAATCGCTGGTGGTTTCAAACAGGATCTTGTAAATCGGGTCATTACTTTGGTCGATCGCGCAGAATACAAACGTCGCCAATATCCGCCTGGTACAAAGATTTCAGCTCGCGCCTTTGGTAAGGACCGCCGTTTGCCAGTAACTTCACGCTGGAAAGAGCGTTAAAAAGCTAACTAATTTAACTATTTAACTTATCTGAAACATAGATTTTCTAGGCTATGAGCATGACTAATAGTCCGATTGAACGCCAAGTGGAGTTTGTGATGCGCACTGTTGAAGAGCGCAATATCCGCTTTGTACGTCTCTGGTTTACCGACGTTCTTGGCTTCTTAAAATCTGTAGCGATTTCACCTGCCGAATTAGAAGCGGCATTTGAAGAGGGAATTGGTTTTGATGGCTCATCAATTGAAGGATATGCCCGTCAAACTGAATCAGATA
>JBEAMP010000103.1:0-3925 GCA_041165905.1 Actinomycetota bacterium | reverse complement strand
AAAGATGTTTGGCGCCACACTCGTTTATGTGGCGAAATTACCAAAGGCGACAAGACTGGTTGCTGGGTTGGAAATCGCTTCCAGCCAATTCCGATCACCAAAGATGCAGATCCCGAAATTGCGCTACAACTTGTAGAACGAAGTAGCGAATTTCCTGGCATTGATGCCGAACCTACTTCGGTTCGCTATTACCCAGGAACAAAAGGCGCAACTGGTGCACATGTTCTTGGTTATGTTGGAGCATTAACAGATAAAGATTTAGCTGTCGATAATGGCACTAGATATTATCGAAGCGAATCAATTGGTAAAGATGGTTTGGAATATGTCTACGATTCTTATCTTCGTGGCCGTCCAGGAATTAAAACAGTAATTGTTGATCGAAAAGAATCTGTCACTGAAAAATCTAGAGATACTGCACCAACACCTGGCATGCATTTAGTCACTAGTCTTGATGTTCGAATTCAAGGTGCCGCTGAAGCTGGGTTAGAAACTGCTGTTCGATCATCCAGAGCTCAAGGTTACAGAGCAGATGGTGGTGCAGCAGTAGTAATGGATGCCAGAAATGGCAGAGTATATGCACTTGCTTCTTACCCAACTTATGATCCAAATATTTGGGAGAAAGGTTTAACAGTTGCACAAGCAAAGGCTATGTACTCTGAAAGTACATATGTACCTGCGCTTTCAAGACCTCTACAAGGGCTATTTGCACCTGCTTCTACCTTTAAAGCGTTCTCGATTTTCGCAGCAGTTAAAGCTGGTTACAACTTAAATACAACTTACGATTGTCCAGGTAAGTACAAAGTGGGTAACCGCGAATTTACCAACTATGAATCGCGCGCCCTTGGCCGAATATCGATGAAGACCGGTATCGCCGCTTCTTGTGACACTCTTTGGTACAAAATCGCATATTCAGAGTGGTTAAAGGACGGCGGCTTAAGTCCGAAAAACCCAAATGATTATTTCTTCCAAGCTGCACATGATTTCCAATTGGAACAGAAGACCGGCATCGATTTACCAGGCGAATTAGAGGGCCGTATTCCTGATCGTCAATGGAGAATGGATTACTGGAAAGAGAATAAGAATTTTTACTGCAACTACGAAAAACGTGCCGCTAAAAAAGATCTAACCCCATTTCTGATTCAGTTAGCAAAAGAGAATTGCATTGATGGAGGAGTATTGCGTGCCGGCGACGCAGTTAACTTCTCTATTGGTCAGGGCGATACCGTAATTACTCCGCTGAAGTTAGCTCAGAGCTATGCGGCGATTGCAAATGGCGGAACCTTATGGCAACCATTAGTTGCAAAAGCTATTGTAAAAACCGATGGCACGGTAGTTAAAACTTTTACGCCAAAAGTACAAGGTAAAGTCTCTGCCGATCCAGAAACTTTCAAATGGTTAAATGATGCGTTACATCAAGTGACTATTGATGGAACGGCTGCAGGAGCATTTGCCGGTTTCCCAATCGAAGTATCAGGCAAAACTGGTACAGCTGAAGTTTTTGGTTTAAATTCAAATGGCACCAAAAAAGATTCCACATCCTGGTTTGCATCGTATGGGCCAACTAAGAATCCAAGATATGTAGTTGTTGTGATGGTTTCGCAAGGTGGTACTGGTGCAGCTGCTGCAGGTATAGGGGCGAGACAGATTTACAACACGATTTTTGGCGCTGAAGGAAGTAAACAAATTCCTGAAAAAATTGTTTATCCGTCAGGTCCGCCAAGTAAATTACCTAAAATTTCTCCTACAACAAAAGTTGTTGAAGCAAAACCGACGCCATCTGTCAGCACTAGCGCATCTCCAACCAAGAAGGCGGTGAATTAAAGTGAATGAATCTGTAAGAAGTTTCACTTATCGTCGCCAACGTAAGAATTTAACAGCAGGTTTTGATCCAATACTTTCGTTTGCTGTTGGCGCGCTACTTATTTTTGGCACATTATTGGTTTATGCCGCTACTAGAAATTGGTATGCCGCAGCAGGTGAAGATCCACAATATTATTTAAAACGCCATGGAATAAATGTAGTTATAGGTATTGCACTGGCATTCGGTACGACCTTTATTGATTATCGCTCACTACGCGCATACACACCATTTGTTTGGGGCGCAGGCGTGCTTGGTTTGATTCTGGTTTTAATTCCCGGAATTGGTTCGACCATTAATGGTGCAAGAGCTTGGATTGTTCTGCCAGGTGGTTTCTCTATTCAACCAGCCGAGCTAGCCAAAATCACAATCATTATTGGAATGTCTATGATCTTAACCGAACGCATGCATGGACAAGATGAAGTAAGAAATAAGGATGTAATTCAAGCACTGGCAATCGCCGGCATACCTGTTTTATTTATTGTGCTTCAGCCAGACATGGGAACTGTTTTAATTATTAGCGCAATTGTCGTAACAATTATCGCAACTAGTGGCGCTCAATCACGTTGGGTGGCTGGTCTGCTACTTGCCGCATTGCTCGGCGGATTTGTTGCAGTTAAAGCAGGTGTTGTAAATGATTACCAATTAAAGCGTTTGCAATCTTTTGTTAACCCGAATGCTGATTCCCAAGGTGCTGGTTATCAATTGAGACAGGCAAGAATTACTGTAGGTTCAGGTGGACTTCTTGGCACTGGACTCTTTCAAGGTGCACAAACAAATGGCAGATTTGTACCTGAGCAACAAACAGACTTTATTTTTACAGTAGCTGGAGAAGAGACTGGATTTGTTGGTAGCAGTTTAATTTTGATTTTATTGCTCACGATAATGATTCGAGGATTTAGTATTGCGCGAAGAACAACGGATCCATTTGGCAGATTGGTATCTGTTGGTGTGGTTGCTTGGTTCGCATTTCAAACATTTGAAAATATTGGAATGACATTAGGACTTATGCCGATGACTGGTGTGCCTTTGCCATTTCTGTCATACGGCGGCTCAAGTATGTTTGCAAACATGATTGGTATCGGACTTTTACAGAATGTTCATGCGCGTTTACGCGGATAATGGCTATTTGGCACATTTAGTGCCATAATTGGCCAACATTCAGCGCGCGGTCACTCGCAGCGCGAATCCAGAGAAGTACTAAAAGAATTTGCCTGATTGATTTCAGGCCCGGAAACGAGCAAAAGACTAAATCAGTTTTTTGCATACAAAGGATTTGGTGTACATGGCTGATGAGCCAAAAGCGCCGCGTAAGCGCGCATCTAAGAAAGCTGCTGAAGTAGATACAACTTCTGAAGCACCCACAGAGAAGAAAACCCGTAAAAAGGCAGTGCCTGCCGTTGTTGCGACTCCTATTTTCCAAGCGGCGCCAGTCGAGGCAGTAAAACCTGCCAAGAAAGAGAAGCCTGCTAAAGCTGAAAGCAAGAAAGCTAATAAGGAAGAGAATAAAGAGAAGCTTGCTAAGCAAGAAGAAGATTCTGATTCTCGTCGTGGTGGACGCCGCCGCCGTCGTGGTGGACGTGGACGTCGCAAAGGTGGAGAAGAGAATCCAACTGGTGCAGAGCTAGCAAGTACTGACGAAAACTCTGAAGATTCCGCGACTTCACATCGTCGCCGTCGCCGTCGCCGCGGTGCAGAAGATGGTGTTCAACCAGGTGAAATTGTTGATGAAGATGGCGTACCAACAGTAGTAAAGGTTCGCGAAAGCAAAGAACGTCCGGAACGCCATGATCGTAATTCAAGACGAGATCGTCACCATCGTCGCGAAGGCCGTCATCGTGAAGATCGTCGTGAATACCGTGAAACTTATCGCCGCCGCGGAACCATTATCACCGAAGGTGAATTTTTAGCTCGTCGCGATGAAGTAAAACGAGAAATGCTAGTTCGCCAAAAAGGTGATCGTACTCAAATTTGTGTTATTGAAGATGGCGTAATGGTCGAACATTATGTAAATAGAAATTCATCAATTTCATATGTCGGCAATATTTATCTAGGAAAAGTTCAGAA
>JBEAMP010000102.1:0-6031 GCA_041165905.1 Actinomycetota bacterium | reverse complement strand
ATTACTGACCAACGCGGAAACGTGAGAAGGCCTTAACCGCGGTTTGCGCCTCATCAAGAATCTGCTGGACAGTCTTCTTTGCATCCTTTGCGAATGCCTGCTCAAGAAGTGAAACTTCCTTTACGAAACCGGTAACGCGACCTTCTACAATCTTAGAAAGCGCTGCTTCTGGCTTACCTTCTTCACGAGCAGTCTCTTCAGCGATACGACGTTCGTTCTCGATTAGATCGGCTGGAACATCTTCACGCTTTACGAATTGTGGTGCAAAAGCTGCGATGTGTTGTGCAACATCGCGACCAACTTCAATTGCTTCCTTAGTAAGCGAAATTAGAACGCCAACTTGTGGAGGCAAATCTGGGCTGGTCTTATGTAGATAAATACCTACAGGTCCACCTTCGTAAACAGTTACGCGACGAACTTCGATGCGCTCACCAAGAGTCGCATTTGCTTCATCAACATGCTGCTGTACAGAACGTCCTGGTGCAATTTCTGATGAAAGGAAAGCTGCAATATCTGCGCTTTTCACTTTTAGTAAGTGATCTACCAATTCATCGCCAAGTGCTTGGAAGCGATCGCCTTTAGCTACGAAATCAGTTTCGCAGTTAAGTTCGAGCATTACGCCAAGATCTCCAGATGACTTTGCAACAACTAAACCATTAGAAGTTGTACGTCCTTCTCGCTTGGTAACGCCTTTTAGGCCTTTAACACGAATGATTTCTACAGCTTTGTCGAAATCTCCATTTGCTTCATCAAGCGCTTTCTTGCAATCCAGCATTCCTGCTGCAGTTGCTTCGCGTAAACGCTTTACATCTTCTGCTGTGTAACTCACTTTGATTCAGTCGCTCCTTCGAGAATTTCTTTCTCCCAATCAGCAAGTGGTTCGCCTGCTGCAACTTCTGCAACTGCGCCATCCTTGTTTTCTTCAGCGCTCTTTGATGCTTGTGCAGAACGTGCCTGTAGGCCAGCTGCAATCGCATCAGCGATAACGCGAGTTAGCAGACCGATTGAACGGATTGCATCGTCATTACCTGGAATCTTGTAATCAACTTCATCTGGATCGCAATTTGTATCCAAGATTGCAATAACTGGAATACCTAACTTCTTAGCTTCCTGAACTGCAAGGTGCTCCTTCTTGGTATCTACAACCCAGATTGCTGCAGGCAGCTTGGTCATGTTGCGAATACCGTCAAGGTTCTTGGTTAGCTTCTCGCGTTCGCGACGAAGAACTAGAAGTTCTTTCTTTGTAAGTAGCTGATCGTTTGCTGCTTCAAGTGCTTCCAATTCCTTAAGGCGCTGGATTCGCTTGTAAACAGTTGGAAAATTGGTAAGCATGCCGCCTAACCAGCGTTCAGTTACAGATGGCATACCTACTCGCTGTGACTGTTGAATGATTGGTTCTTGTGCTTGCTTCTTTGTTCCAACGAAAAGAATGTTTCCACCCTTTGCAACTGTGTCTTTAACGAATTCATATGCTGAATCAATTAGACCCAATGATTGCTGGATGTCGATGATGTAGATGCCGTTGCGTTCTGTGAAGATAAAACGCTTCATCTTTGGATTCCAACGACGTGTCTGATGTCCGAAGTGAACACCGCTGTCGAGGAGTTCGCGCATTGTTACAACTGCCACTTGGGCACGCTCCTTTTTCAGTTTCGAACTTGTCGAAACTGCACTCGGTTGTCGAGCTAAACGATTTGTTTGGCTCCCTCGCATCGTTTGAACTGTGCTCACCTAAGTAAGACCGAGGTTCATCCCCGAACAGATAAATCTGGAGGGTTGATGCTGTGATGTCACTGATTGGCCTAAACCTTTCAGTGCGGGCGAAATTCTATCTGTGGGCTAGAAAATTGAGAAATCAGGCTCTGGGATGCGCTTGTTTAAAGGCTGAATGCAATCTTTCGGCTGAAACATGGGTGTAAATCTGAGTGGTTGATAGCGAAGCATGGCCAAGGATTTCTTGGACTGTTCTTAAATCTGCTCCGCCTTCTAATAAATGTGTCGCAGCTGAGTGGCGAAGTGCATGTGGTCCTAATTCAATTGTTTTATAAACAACTTCACGGACTTGTCTTTGATCAATTCTTTTTCCACGCGCTCCAAGAAATAGCGCTTCCCCGCTCTTTTCATTTGCCACCTGATTTCTTACTGCGAGCCATTTATCAAGCGCTGCGACAGCTGGTCTTCCAATTGGAATTACCCGCTCTTTACTTCCTTTACCAATTACCCGAATAGTGGATCTCTCGTAATCAATATCTCTTAAATTTAAACCGCATAATTCAGAGACACGGGCGCCAGATGCATAAAGCATCTCAACCATCGCTAGATTTCGAATTGCAGTTAACTCACCCGTTTCTTCTGCTGCAGCCTCTAGAGCTTGCATCGCAGTATCGGCAGTTTTGGCATCAACTATTTCTGGCAAGATTCGGTGCGCTTTAGGCGTAGCCAAATTAAAGCCAACATCACTTGGAATAAATCCTTCTTTATGCGCCCACTTGGTAAATAACTTTAATGAAGTTGCTCTTCTTGAAAGCGTAGTACGTGATGCGCCTTTACTCTGTTGATTGGCAAGCCAACTTCTTAAATGACTGATGTTTAGTGCATTTAAATCTTCTACACCTAAAGCTTTTAAATGTGTTGAAAAGGATTCCAGATCACCAATATATGCGCGGATGGTGTTATCTGAAAGTGAGCGTTCGCGATTTAAATATGTTGTAAATGCTTCAATCGCGCTCTGCATGTATGCAGTCTACTCAGGGCGACGTCCTTGACGGATTAAGCCATAGGTAAGTGCGTCTTCTAAAGCCATTGCAGATGCAGCAATAACGTTCTCGTGAACACCAACTGTGTTCCAAGCGCCATTCTTATCTGAAGTTTCAACAAGTACGCGGGTAATCGCGCCGGTACCTAATCGACCTTCCAATATACGAACTTTGTAATCTGTTAATTCAAGCTCTGACAATTCTGGATAAAGCTTTAAGAGACCTGAACGTAGCGCAGTATCAAAAGCGTTAACTGGACCATTTCCAGAACCTAAGCAAACTAACGATTCTCCATTTGCAGCAACAGTGACTTCTGCTTTAGTGACGATATTTCCCTTTTCGTCACTTTCAACACTGGTTAACCAATGTTGAACATTGAAAAACGATGGTCGCTTCTGTGCGATCTCTTCACGAACCAGTAATTCAAATGAGGCATCTGCAGCTTCAAAGGTAAAGCCCTTTGATTCCATATCTTTAACACGTTCAACAATGCGAGTGATTAGCTCTTTATCTCCGCCTAAATCAACGCCCAGTTCTTGACTCTTTAATTCAATTGAAGCGCGGCCTGCCATGTCAGAGACCAACATGCGCATATCGTTACCAACGCTTGCTGGATCTTCATGTTGATAAAGATTTGGATCTACTTTAATAGCAGATGCATGTAGCCCTGCTTTGTGAGCAAAGGCAGATACACCGACATATGGTTGACGCGCAGATGGCGCCACATTTGTAACTTCAGCAATTGCATGCGAGATTCGGAAAGATTCGCGGAGCAAATTATCTGGTAATAACTTCTTATCTTTCTTTAATTCTAAGTTAGCGATAATTGAAACTAGATCGGCATTACCAGTGCGCTCACCGTAACCATTGATTGTTCCTTGTACATGTGTAGCACCAGCTGCAACCGCTGCCATTGAGTTAGCAATCGCACAGCCTGTGTCATTGTGGCAATGAATTCCAAGACGCGCTGATGATGCACCTAAAATGTCATGAACTACATCCGCAATTTCATCTGGCAACATGCCACCGTTGGTATCGCAAAGTGCGATTACATCTGCTCCTGCTTCTGCTGATACTCGGACTACTTCTAATGCATAATCACGATTTGCGCGGTATCCATCAAAGAAATGTTCGGCATCAATGAAAACTCTCTGTCCTTCGCTCTTTAAATGCTGAATTGAATCCTTGATCATATTCAGATTCTCTTCAAGGGTAGTTTTAAGAGCTAAATCAACATGGCGATCATGTGCTTTTGCCACCATCGTTACAACTGGTGCACCAGAGTTACGTAACGCTGCAATCAGCGGATCATCTGCTGCTTTAGTGTTAGCGCGACGAGTTGCACCGAATGCAACAAAGGTAGCGTTCTTTAACTTTAGCTCTCTCTTGGCCAGCTCAAAGAATTCAGTGTCTTTTGGATTTGCTCCAGGCCAACCACCTTCGATAAATCCAACGCCAAGATCATCTAAGTGGCGTGCGATCTGTAATTTATCGTGAACACTTAGATTTAGACCTTCTTGCTGAGCACCATCGCGAAGCGTGGTGTCATAGACATGGAAATTATCTGAGATAGCCATTACTTAACTCTTTTTACCCAGCCATATTTATCTTCTACCTGTCCATGTTGGATTCCAAGTAGAGTTTCGCGAATCTTCATTGTGATTTTTCCTGGATTACCGTCGCCAGTTACCCAAGTGCCCCACTTTGATTTAGCTGCACCGATAGGTGAAACTACTGCTGCAGTGCCACAAGCAAATGTCTCTGTAATTTCTCCAGATTCGATTCCATTTTTCCAATCATCGACTGAAAGCATCACCTCTTCGGTTTCATAACCTAAATCGCGGGCAACAGAGAGAATTGAATCTCGGGTAATTCCAGGTAGCAAAGTTCCGGTGAGCTTTGGAGTTACCACTTTATTTCCTTTAACAAAATAAAGATTCATCCCGCCCATCTCTTCAATCCATTTGCGTTCAACTGCATCAAGCCAGACAACTTGATCGCAACCTTCTGCAGCAGCAGCTTTCTGCGCAACTAATGATGCTGCGTAATTACCGCCGCACTTTGCCTCACCAGTTCCACCAGGTGCAGCACGAACATATTCCGTTGAAATCCAGACTGTTACCGCTTTAGATGGATCAAAATATGCGCCAGCCGGAGTAGCTATCAAAATATATGTAGCTTTATTAGATGGTCTAACTCCTAGGCCAACTTCAGTTGCAATCATGAAGGGGCGGATATAAAGAGATTCGCCTACTTTATTTGGAACCCAACCTATGTCTTGTGAAACTAATGCATTTATCGTTTCTAAGAAAAGTTCTTCTGGCATCTCAGGTAGCGCTAAGCGCTTTGCACTTCGATTGAAACGTTTTGCGTTAGCTTCTGGACGAAATAGCGCAACGCCACCATCAGGTTGGCGATAAGCCTTCATGCCTTCGAAAATTTCCTGACCATAATGAAAAACTGCAGTTGCAGGATCTAATGTAATTGGACCATAAGCTTTTAACTCTGGAGTTCCCCAACCAGTTTTCTCATCCCATTCACAAACCACCATATGGTCGGTGTAATACTTACCGAATCCACCTTCGGCTACTTTCTTATCGCGCTCCGCAGCAGATAGCGCATTTGGATTTAGCGAGAGTTTGATTGCCATTATGAAAGCGCCTTTACTAATGCATCGCCGATTTCAGATGTTGAACGTTTCTTATCTCCACGCATTGCTAAGTCTGCAGCAACTGCTGCCTCTACTTCGCGCGCTGCTGCAGCAAAACCTAAATGATCCAACATCATCGCAACTGACATGATTGTTGCAGTTGGATCAGCTAATTGCTTGCCAGCAATATCTGGTGCTGAACCATGTACTGGTTCGAACATTGAAGGGAATGCGCCAGTTGGATTGATATTTCCTGATGCTGCAAGTCCAATTCCTCCACAAATTGCAGCTGCAATATCTGTAAGGATGTCACCAAAAAGATTATCTGTCACCACAACATCAAATCTCTCTGGATTGGTTACGAAAAACATCGAGGCAGCGTCAACGTGTAAATAATCTGTAGCCACATCTGGAAATTCTTTAGCTACCTGTTCGAAAGTTCTGGTCCAAAGTCCACCGGCGCGAGTTAAGACATTGTTCTTATGCACCAGAGTTAATTTCTTTCGTGGGCGAGCTTGCGCACGAGCGAAAGCATCGCGAATTACTCGCTCTGCTCCACGACGAGTATTTAACGATTCTTCTGTGGCAATTTCTGCTTCAGTTCCGTATGCAAGTGTTCCACCTG